>CAIPLM010000122.1 GCA_903865895.1 uncultured Rhodospirillales bacterium
CATCGGGTCCTCGTCGGTTCGGGTTGAAGCTTCGCAACTCCACCTTAGCCACACGATCCGATGGCCACCCCGATCGACACCCTCAAGCCGCTTGAATTTCCACCACCAACGCGGACGCTACCCACAGGCTCCCCCTTGTGGTGCCACCCTGCCCGGCCAATGATACGGCATGCCGGGGACAAAGGGGGGGGAGGCATGGCTGATCCGATCATCGGCGGCATCGACTGCGACATCCATCCCGCGGTGCCCAGTCAGGCGGCGCTGTTGCCCTATCTTGATGACCATTGGCGCGAGATGGTGGCCACCCGTGGAATCGACGAGTTTAATTCCATCCTCTATCCCGCCGCCTCGCCGCTGACCTGCCGGGCCGATTGGCGGCCGGCGCAGGGCAAGCCGGCCTCGACGCTCGAACTGGTGCGCGCCCAGGCGCTCGACCCGTTCGGCAGTTCGATCGCCATCGCCAATTGCCTCTACGGCATCCAACTGCTGTTCAGCGAGGATATGGCGGCGGCCTTCGCGCGCGCCGTGAATACCTGGATGGCGCGCGAGTGGCTGGACAAGGAGCCCCGGTTGCGTGCCTCCATCATCGTGCCGACCCAGAACGTGGAGATGGCGGTCGATGAGATCGAGCGTTGGGCGGGGGATCAGCGCTTCGTGCAGGTGCTGCTGCTGGCGATGGGCGACCATCCGCTGGGGCGGCGGCAGTACTGGCCGATCTATGCGGCGGCCGAGCGCCATGGGCTCGCCATCGGCATCCATGCCGGCTCCAACTACCACAACCCGCCGACGCCGATCGGCTGGCCGTCCTTCTACACCGAGGATTATGCCGGCCAGGCCAACGCCTTCCAAAGCCAGCTCACCAGCCTGATTTGCGAGGGGGTGTTCAGCAAGTTCCCGGCGCTAAAGGTGGTGCTGCTGGAATCCGGCTTCACCTGGCTACCGGCGCATTTGTGGCGGCTGACCAAGTTCTGGCGCGGGCTGCGCATTGAGATCCCCTGGGTGGATCGCGCGCCGATGGAGATCGTGCGCAGCAATGTCCGTCTGTCGCTACGCCCGGTGGATGGCCCGCCGGATCGCGACGGGCTGTTGCGGGTGCTTGACCATATGCAGTCCGACGAGCTGCTGCTGTTCTCTACCGACTATCCGCACTGGCAGTTCGAGGGAACCGAGGCCATGCCGGCGGCGATTCCGGCCGATCTCGCGCGGAAGATCATGATCGACAATCCGCTGGCCACCTATGCGCGGCTGAAGGTGCCGCAGGTCGCGGCGGAGTAGTCAACGCCGCGAGGCTCATGCACACTCCGCACATAACATCGGGCCATAAGCCCGCAGCATTCGGGGGAACCGCCATGAAAAACACCATCGGCCGCCGCCAGGCCATCCGCACCGCCGCCGGCGCGGGGCTCGCCACCGCCCTGCCGCGCGCCTCCCGCGCCGCCGGCACGGTGCAGATGATCAGCCATCGCTATCCCGCGCTCGAGCTTTGGGCGTCGAAAATGAAGACCGCGGTGCCGGGCGTTGAGGTCAATACCCAGCTGGTGCCGTTCGACAAGGCGCTGGAACTCTCCACCATCGCGCTCTCCGCCAAGTCCGACACGCTGGATATCGTCTATGCCTCGGACGCCACTTTCGCGAATTTCGTGAAATCCGGCTGGATACGCCCGCTCGATGATCTCTGGGCCAAGTACAAGGCCGAGTTCAAGCTCGATGACATCGCCGATTCCGTCATCAAGGCCTTCACCTATCAGGGCCATATCTGGGTGATCCCGGCCGATATCAACGTGATGCTGATGTTCTATCGCGGCGATGTGCTGAAGGGCGCCGGCAAGGAGGTTCCGAAAACCATCCCGGAATACCAGGCGCTCGCCAAGGCCCTGCACAGCCCCGCCCGCGCCGGCACCATCGATTGCCTGAAGCCGGTCGACGCCACGATGAACGAGGCGCACTGGTATATGAACACCATCGGCAAGGGCTGGTTCGACGAGAAGTGGAAGCCGATCTTCAACCAGGCCCCCGGCGTCGCCGCCATCACCGCGCTGAAGGAGACCACAAAATACGCGCAGCGCGGCTTCACCTCGGCCGCCAATGACGAGTGCTCGATCGCGCTCCAGCAGGATGCCGCTGCGATGGGCCTGCAATGGGCCACCCGTGCCGGCTCGATGGATGATCCCAAACAGTCCCGCGTCGTCGGCAAAATGGAGTGGGCTGCCCCGCCGCAGGGCCATGGCCGCTTCAGCGCCGATGGCTACACCATCTCGGCCTTCTCCAAGCAGGACCCGGACCTCCTGTTCCGCATCATCGCCACCGCCACCAATGAGGCGGCGCAGCGCGAGGGCGCCAAGCTCACCGTGCCGCCGCGCAACGCAGTGCTGAACGATCCCGCCCTGCAAAAGGACATCCGCTTCTACCCCGCCGCCGCCGAGGCGGTGAAATCCGCGCTGCCCTTCCCGCCGCTGCCGGAGTTCTACGCGGTGGGCGAGTTCATCGCCCGGCGCGTGGTGCAGGCCGTCACCGGGGAGATGGAGATCAAGGCCGCCCTCGATGCCGCCGCCGGCGAAACCGAGACCTTCCTCAAAAGCCGTGGTTATTCCCTGTAATGCCAACCACCGAAACCATTGCCGGATCGGGAGGGAAGGAAGCGCTTCTTTTTTGAAAAAAAGAAGCAAAAAACTTTTATTCCACTGACGCGTGCCGGTCCCCACCATCCGGCGAGCCAAGCCAACGGCAACGAAGTCAAGAAAAGTTTTTTTGGTTCTTTTTGTTCACAAAAAGAACACCTTCCTTCCCCCGCCAGTCTACGGCGCGCCCGATCACACAGGACAACAGTAAGGCACCGCCATGAACGTCCAGACCCGACCGCAGGACAATTTCGCCGCCCGCTCGACGATGGCGATCGCGGATTGCGACATCCATCCCGTCCTGCCGTCGGTGACGGCGCTCTACCCCTACATGGCGCAGCAATGGCGCCATTATCTCGAGACCTATGGCACCAGCCTGCGCCAGGGCCATCAGGCCGGCGTGAACCCCTATCCCAAGGCGCAGCCCAACGCCGCGCGGCGGGATTCCTGGCCGCCGAACGGGGGCGCCCCGGGCACTGATCTCGACTTCATCCGCGCCCAGCACCTCGATGCCCATAACATCGTGCTCGGCATCTGCAACCCGCTCACCCCCTCCGGCCAGGGGCTGCTCAACCCCGGCCTGTCGGCGGCGATGTGCCACGCCAACAACGAGTGGCAATGGCACTCCCTCGTCACCCCCGAGCCCCGCCTGCGCGCCTCCATCGTGGTGCCGTACGAAAATCCCGAAGCCGCGGTGGCGGAAATCCGCCGCTACGCGGGCAACCCCGCCTTCGCCCAGGTGCTGCTGCTCGGCCGCACCGCGGACCTCCTCGGCAAGTTCGCCTATCGCCCGATTTTCCGCGCCGCCGTCGAGGCGGGGCTGCCAGTCGCCATCCACGCCTTCGGCTATAGCGGCCACCCCATCACCGGCAGCGGCTGGCCCTCCTTCTACATCGAGGAGATGATCGGCCACGCCCAGGCGGCGCAGGCCCAACTCATCTCCATGGTGATGGAGGGGCTGTTCGAGGAGATGCCCGACCTCAAGGTCATCATGGTCGAGGCCGGGTTCGCCTGGCTGCCCTCCCTCGCCTGGCGGCTCGACACCACCTGGGAGAAGCTGCGCGACGAGACGCCGCATCTCACCATGTGCCCGTCCGACTATATCCGCCGCCACGTCTGGCTCACCACCCAGCCGATGGAGGAGCCCGAGCCGCGCGCCCATCTGCGCGATACCATGAACTGGATCGGCATGGATCGGCTGCTGTTCGCGACCGACTACCCGCATTGGGATTTCGACGACCCCGCCCAGGCGATGCCGCTGAACCTCACGCGGGAAGAGCGCCACGCCTTCTTCATCGGCAACGCCCGCGCCCTCTACCGCCAGGACTGATCCGTTGCAGCGTGCGATGTGGCTGTTCATGGCGCCGAGCGTCGCGGTGATGGCGCTGGTGCTGCTCTACCCCTTCGGCTCCGCCCTCTATTACAGCTTCACCAGCTACTATCTCGGCGGCACCAACACCCATTTCGTCGGGCTCGACAACTACATCGCCTTGCTCTCCGAGCAGCGCTTCTGGGCGGACATGCTGACGACGATGATCATCGTGCTGTGCAGCGTCGGCCTGCAATTCGTCGTCGGCCTCGCGGTGGCGCTGATGCTCTACGCGCTGTCCGGTGGGGTGCGGGTGATCTCGCTGCTCAACTTCCTCCCCCATGTCGTCACCCCCGTGGTGGCCGGCATCTTCCTCAAATGGATGTTCGTCGGCCGTTGGGGCCTGCTCGACGCCACCCTCATCGGGCTCAACATCTTCCCGCCGGACTGGCTGGGCGACCCGCTCTGGGCGAAATTCAGCGTCATCATGGCCGATACCTGGAAGTTCATGCCCTTCCTCATGCTCGTCCTCTACGCCGGGCTGCAAAGCTTCGACACCTCGCTGCTCGAAGCCGCCCAGATCGACGGCGCCACCCCCTGGCAGCGCCTCCGCCATGTCATCCTGCCGATGATGAAGCCGCTGATCCTCTTCGTGCTGGCGATCCGCATGATGGATGCCTTCCGCTTCTTCGATCTCGTCTACGTGCTGACCAATGGCGGGCCGGGCACCGCGACGGAGACCATCACCCTCTACACCTACCAGCTCGCCTTCCGCATGCTGGAGATCGGCCGCGCCTCGGCGCTTGGGGTGCTCACCCTCCTCGTCGTCGCCGGCATGATCGTCGGCATGATCCTGCTGATGCAGCGCGGCGGGCGGGAGGCGATCTGATGCGGCGCAAGGCGCGGATGCAGGCCATTCTGCTGGCCACCCTCATCCTGTTCACCTTCATCAACCTCATCCCCATAATCTGGGGCTTCCTGATCTCCATCAAGCAGCCGGCCGACGCCTTCGCCATTCCGCCCCGGCTGATTTTCGAACCCACCGCGGAATTCCACATCGACGTCTGGGTGAACCGCGGCTTCCTCTCCTTCCTGCTCAACAGCGCCATCATCGCCGCCGCCACCGTGCTGATCTCGGTCCCCCTCGGCACCCTCGCCGCCTACGGCCTGGCCCGCACCCGCACCAAACACGCGGGCAAGTTGCTATTCGGCCTGCTGACCATCCGTATGTTCCCGCAGATCCTGCTCGCCATCCCCTTCTTCGTGATGGCCCGCTGGCTCGGCATGATCGACACTTTCCCGATGATGGTGATGGCGATGGTGGCGATGAACCAGCCCTTCACCATCTGGCTGATGCGCAGCTTCTTCGTTGACGTCCCGGTGGAACTCGATGAAGCGGCGATGATCGATGGCTGCAACCGCTGGCAGGCCTTCATCCGCATCATCCTCCCCGCGGTCCGCCCGGGCCTCGGCGTCACCGCACTGTTCTCCATGCTGCTGGCCTATAACGAGTTCCTCTTCGCCCTCATCCTCACCGGCCAGCACACCAAAACCTTGCCGGTGGCGATCGCCGAGTTCGGCGGTGAGGACATCAACTACTGGTCGATATCCGCCGCCGGCGCGATCGGCATCATGCTGCCGGCGGTGATCTTCACCCTGCTGGTGCAGCGCCATCTGATCCGCGGGCTGACCTTCGGGGCGGTGAAGGGCTAAGGCGGACGTCCGCCCAAGCCCGCGCCATCCCCCGCAAGCCCGATTCCCCTGTCAAAGATCATCAGCCACGACAAATCCCCCGCGCACAGAACTCAAGCCATGCCGGTTCGCAACCCTTCAAACCTGAAATCGCCCCAGGGCGGCCCCCGCCCCAGCACACACGGCCGCACGCAGCGCACACCCAACGCCATGCCAAGCGCCCGCGCATGCCGCACCGGCAGCAACCGCCCATTGCGCCACGGCGCTGGCACGGCCACCCACTCCACATATGGCTCAGTCTCGAAAGAAATCTCCGCCTGCGCCACTAACACCGGCGCCAACGTCCCCTCCAGCTCATGCGCCCGCCAAGACCCATCCTCCCTCCGCAGCCAGCCCAGTAGCGCGTACAGCAACGCGCCCAGTATTCCGCCGATAAGGGCGGCAATGCCGTGCTGGGCAGGCGCAAGAACAGGATCGGCGGGCCGGCGCATCAGCTCTGGGTCACTCCTTCAATCTCCACGTCATTCATCGCGCTCAAATTAACATCGAGGTGAATTTAAATCAAGATGAAAATCACCCCGGCCGACGATTTTTTGGCTGTATAGGAGAAAAATTACTCCTTCGCGACCGCAGCCCGCCGCCTCCCCGCTATAGATTGGGGCCTGGGCGGACGTCACGGTGGCGCATGGCGCCTGATGGTGGCAGGCTGGCGAAGGACTGACCAAGCACAGGGAGCGCGGGAATGACCGACGACGCCTCGCCGCAAAAGCCGGCCGATTGGAGTGACCGGTCCTATTACCTCGCGATGCCCGACGGGATTCGCCTCGCCGTCAGCCTCTACTTCCCCGGCCGCGCGCCGCCCACCCGCCCGGCGCCGACCCTGCTGGTGTTGACGCGCTATGGCCGCGCCAGGTTCCGCCGCACCGGCGATCCAGGTGGCCTCGATACCTGGCTGGCCGAGGGCTATGTGCTCGCCATCGTCGATGTCCGTGGCAGCACCGCCTCCTTCGGCGCGCGGGACAGCGAGATCGGGCCGGACGAGCAGCGGGACGCCGAGACGGTCATCGCCCATCTCGCCGCCCAGCCCTGGTCGGACGGCAAGGTGGTGATGACCGGCGTCTCCTACACCGCCAACACATCGGACATGGCGACGACCCGCGACGCCCCGGCCCTTGTCGCCGCGATCCCGCGCCAGACCGATTTCGACTTCTGGGAACTGTTCTGGCCCGGCGGCATCGCCAATGACTCGATGTTCCTGGACTGGTCGGACGGGGTCTACGAGATCGATTTCGGCCGGCCTCGTCTCCAACTGGGCGCGGTCGCGGTGGCGGCGCAGGACGGCGCGGATGTGCGGCTGCGCCCGGCCGATGCCGCGCGGCTGTTCCCGACCCTGCAACCCGTCGACGAGGATGCCGACGGCGCGCTGCTGCAGGATGCCGTCTCCACCCGCGAAGCCGAACGCCGCCATTGGGCGGCCGCCGACTATGCCGACGCTGCGTTTCGCGACGACAAGGGCCGCAACGGCCACAGCTTCTTTGATGCCGGCACCGGAGCGCACCTCGCCGCCGTGCGCCGCCAGGGCAAGCCGGTGCAGTACTGGGGCTCCTGGGTGGATGCCAATACCGCCGAGGGGGCGTTGAACCGCTATCGCGCCACGCCGGATATCCCCAGCGTCGTCATCATCACGCCGAACGACCATGGCGGCGCCTGTAGCGGTGATCCGTTCCATCCCGATCGGCACGAGTCGGTGCCGTCGCTCGCGGAGCAGAGCCGTTGGCACCTCGAATTCGCACGCGATGTGCTGGCGGGGCGGCGACCCGCCCGCGTCATCCGCTACTACGTGCTGGGCGCCGCAGTGTTCCGCGAAACCCCGGTCTGGCCGCCCGAGGGCGCCGAGCCCGTCCGCTTCCTGCTCGATGCCGGAGGCACGCTCACCCACGACGACCCGGCGCCCGGCGTCGATGCCTACGCGGTCGATACCTCGGCCAGCACCGGCAAGGAAAACCGCTGGTACCAGTTCACCCGCCCCGCCTACGGCGACCGAAGGGAGGAGGACCGCAAGCTGGTCACCTATGACAGCGCCCCGCTGGCCGAGGATACCGAACTCGCCGGCTGGCCGGTGGTCACGCTGCGCATGCGGGCCGCCACCGATGACCCCGCGGTCTTCGCCTATATCGAGGACGTCGCGCCGGATGGGCGGGTGACCTACATCACCGAGGGCCAAATCCGCGCCATCCATCGCCGCCCCGCGGACCCGGCGACGCTGCCGTACGACCCGGGCCCGGCGCCGCACGCCTTCACCCGCGCCGCCGCCCTGCCCGTGGTGCCCGGCGAGACCTTCACCCTCGCATTCAAGCTCTTCGCCACCGCCGCCCTGATCCGCCGTGGCCACCGCATCCGCCTCGCCATCGCCGGCGCCGATCGCGACACCTTCGCGCCGATCCCGGCCGGCCAGCCCGAACACTTCACCATCCATCGCGGCGGCCCCGAGCCGAGCGGCATCACGCTGCCGCTGCGGCCCTGGCGCTGAGCTAGGCCTGCACGCGCGCCATCGCCCCACTCGCATTGCTGCGGGCGAACATGTCGTGCATCGCCAGCACGCTGCGCCCCTGCTCGCCGGTGAAGATCATCTGCGGCTCCCGCCCGGCCAGCACGTCAAGGTGGTGCAGGGTGGAGAGGCGGAAGCTGTTGCCCCAGTCGGCCTCGATGTTGTGGAAGCTGCGCACCTCGCCGTCGCGATAGAGCGTCAGCACCGGCTCATCGAGCAGGCGGTCGGAGCAGCGGGTCACCTGCAAAATGCCCTCCTCGCCCTGGATCTCGAAGCGCTCATTATCCGGGTAGTAGTCCGTCCGTAGCGTCATCCGCGGTGCGGCCGAGACGTCCCACATGCCATGCAGCGGCGGCAGCCCCTCGCGCTCGGCGTGGCGCCATTGCAGGGTGGAGGGCGCGTCGATCCGCCGCCCGCTCGGCAGCAGCGTCTCGTCGAAACGGGCGAAGCCGTCCGCCACGTCACCGAACAGCCATAGCGCGACGGCCATCATGTGGTGCCCGTGGTCGAACACCATCGGCCCCACGCCGGTCTGCACCGCCAGCGCCTGCCGCCAGGCGTTGCTCTCCACCGGGACGTGCCAGGCGGCGCTCGCATCGCCCAGCACCACCTTCATGCGGAAATGCACGGGCTTGCCGATCGCGCCCTGCTCCAGCAACTGCTTCATGCGCACCAGCGGCGGGTAGAACACGAAATTCTCGAACAGCTTGAGCCGCCGCCCGGTCTCCTTCGCCGCCGCGATCATGGTGTCGCACTCCGCCAGCGACATCGCCATCGGCTTCTGCACCGAGACATCCGCCCCGGCCCGCAGCGCCGCGACCGTCATCTCCGCGTGCAGCGGGTGCGGGGTGAGAATGTCGATGAAATCGAGATCCTGCTTCAGGAAGGCCGCGAAATCATCGGTCACCATCGCGTCAGGGAATTCCTTCGCCCGCTGCGCCCGCCAGGTGGGCGCGATGTCGCACAGCGCCACCAATTCGGCCTCGGGGTGGCCGAGATAGCCGCGCACGTTGAGATCGAAAATCCGCCCGAGCCCGGCGATGCCGATGCGGCGTTTTTTTGCCATGTTGGGTCCTCCCGTTTCCGCGGGAGGTTAGCGCGAGACCGGGCGAAGCGAAAATGGCCGGCCTCCGCGGTGCCGCCCGCCGTTACGCGGCGCTGCGGGGCAAATGCCCGTTGCGCGCCATGGTGGCACTCACCACGCGGCGCAAATCGGCCAGGCTCGGCCAATCCGTCGCATCGAGATCGGCCAGCCGCGGATCGATCGCCACGAACCGAAACCGCTCGGCACAGGTGATGGCGACGCCCGCGAAAATGCCGGAAACCTCGATCACCTGGGATTGGAACATCGCAAAACTCCTTGCTGACGCAGGCAGGTTTGCCGAACCACCGCGCCGCCGCAACGCCAATTCAGCGCCCGCCCGAAGTTTGCACGCCCATGCTCCCCACACCCGCCGGCGTGGTGGATCATGCTCCCCGGCGCCGTGGCGGCGACAGGTTTATCCCGCCCGATGCGCGGCGAGTCGCGGCCCATAGGAGGCAGTACGGAGCCCCGCTGTGTGCGAAACCTGCCCGCGCCCGCCCATCGCCGCTATGTCGGCGAGGCCTGACCGCGAAGACGATAGCGCGTCACCCGTCCGTGCCGCACCGAATAGACACCCGGCCGACACGCATCCCGGCCCGTGTATTGGCGAGACGACGCTAGTTGATGATCTTCATCGCCATGTCAGCATGCAGCATGCACTCCGCCTCCTTCTTCTCCATCATCACCTGCTTGGCCATCTCCATCTCCTTCATGGCCACCGCCCCTTTGCCGCCGGAGGCTTGCCTCCTTCAAACCTTCAACCGCCTCTCACCCCTCCAGCAACACCGAAGCCCCACGATCCAGATAGGTCTGGAGAAACTGCGCCATCCGCGGGTGCCACGGCTTGCGGAACACCTCCCCGGCCCGCCCTTCCAGCGCGATGCGTCCCTCATCGAGAAACACGATGTGCTGGCCCACATGGGCGGCGAAGCCGATTTCGTGGGTGACGACGAGCATCGTCATCCCTTCGGCCGCGAGATCGCGCATCACCGTCAGCACTTCGCCGGTCAGCTCCGGGTCGAGCGAGGAGGTCGGCTCGTCGAACAACATGATCTTCGGGTCCATCGCCAGCGCCCGCGCGATGGCCACGCGCTGCTGCTGCCCGCCGGAGAGCTGGCTCGGGTAGAAGCTGGCCCGCTCGGCGAGGCCGACGCGGGTGAGATGCGCCATCGCCCGGTCCTGCGCCTCCCGCTTGGGCAGCCGCAGCACCTGGCGCAGCCCCTCCGCCACATTGCCCAGCGCCGTCATATGCGGCCACAAATTGAACTGCTGGAACACCATGCCGATCGAGCGCCGCACCCGGGCGATCTCGCCCGGCGGCAGGCGCGTACGGCTGCCGTCCGCCGCCGCGTCATACCCGATCGGCGCGCCGCCAATGCGGATGATGCCGTCGTCATGCTCCTCCAGAAACGCGGCGCAGCGCAGCAGGGTGGACTTGCCGGAGCCGGATGGCCCAATGAGACAGGTCACCTCCCCATGCCGCACATCGAGATCCACCCCGCGCAGCACCGTATTGCCGCCGAACCGCTTGACGACGTTGCGCATGGTGATGGCGGCATCTTGGGTCATGTCGGTCCTCACACCAGGCGGAAACGGTCGAAACGGGCCTCAAGGCTGCGGCCGAGCCGGCCAGTGAGCTCGGTGAGCCCCCAATAGGCCAGCGCCAGCACCGCCGCCGATTGGGTGAAGGCGAAAGTGGCCGAGCCGAAGGCGGTCACCGCCAAGGTGAACTCCGGCACGGTGATGATGGAGAGGATCGCCGTCTCCTTCAGCAGCACCACCCACATATTTACGCAGGCCGGCAGCACCAGCAGCGTCATCTCCGGCAGCAGGATGCGCCGGATGACCTGCCCGCGATCGAGCCCGACGCACAGCGCCGCCTCCACATGCCCCTTGGGCACCGCGATCAGCCCACCCCGCAGAATTTCCGAGAAATACGCCGCCCCATACACGATCAACCCGAGCAATCCGGCCGGCGTCGGATCAAGATCAAGCCCAATGAACGGCCCGCCATAATAAAGCAGGAACATCTGCACCAGAAACGGCGTGCCGCGGATCACCTCGACGAACGCCCACAGCCCCCGGTCCAGCCAGCGCGGCCCGAACTGGCGGCCCAGCGCAATCGCCAGCCCCAGCAGCGGCCCGAACAGGCACCCCGCCAGCCAGATGGCGATGGTGACTTCCAGCCCATCGATGATTTCGGGCAGCGCCTCGATCAGCGCGTCGAAATTCATCCGCGCAACCCCAGCATCCGCCCAAGCCCGTTGCCGCCGCGGGCAACGACGATGTTGAGCAGCAAATAAAACAGCCCGGCGGTAGCAAACATCTCGATCGGCCGGAAGGTGGAGGAGGAGAGGTTCTGCGCCGTGCGCGTGATATCGCCCACGCCCACCACCGAGACCAGCGACGAGGCCTTGAGGATCATGATCGCCTCGTTCACCAGCGCCGGCAGCGTCAACCGCAGCGCGATCGGCGCCCGAATGCGCACCAGGATCTGCGCCGGCGACAGCCCGATCATCCGCCCGGCCTCCACCAGCCCCGGCGCGATGTTCACGAACCCGCCGCGCAGCGTCTCGGCCTGATACGCCGAGGTGCACAGCGTCAGCCCCACCAGGGCGGCCACCGTGCCCGGCACGTCGATGCCGATCTGCGGCAGCAAATGATAAATCAGCAGCAGCAACACCAGCAGCGGCACGCCGCGGAAGAAGCTGACATAAAGCCGCGCCAGCACCCGCAACGGCGCCGATTTCGCCAGCGAGGCGGCGCAGACGGAAATGCCAATCGCGAGGCCGATGGTGATCGACACCACCGACAGCCCCGCCGTGACCACCGCGCCGACGGCCAGGAGATAAACGTGAATCCAGGTCATCGGCGCGGTGTGTGGCTCAGACGGTGGGCTCAGGCGTGGTGTCCGGCAGGTCCATGGTGTTCTTGAACCAGGTCTGCTGGATCTTCGCCATGCGGCCGTCCTTCTTGATCTTCAGGATGGCGGCGTTCACGGCCTTGATCAGCGACTCCGAGCCGGCTTCCTTGCGCACGAAGTAGCCGAAATAGCTCTTGTCGCCGAAGGGCGGCTTCACCAGCTCGAACGTATCCGGCCGCTCACCGGCCACCACCGCGATGTTGGTCATCGAGTTGGCCACCGCAGCGATACGCCCGGCCGCGAGATCGGCGTAAGCGCCCGAGAAGTCCGGATATTCGCGCACGGTCGCGGCCTTCGGCAGCTTCGCGCTGTATTTCTTCAACTGCTCAAGCTGCGCGGTCGCCTTGCCCGAACCGACAGCCTTGCCGGCGATGTCGGCCGGCTTGGTGATGCTCTTGTCGCCGGCCTTCTTCAGCAGCGCGCAGGTGGCGTCCCCGATCGGCAGGCTGAAGCTGTAGCGGGCCGAGCGCGCCTTGGTGATGGTCGCGGGGCCGGACACCATGTCGAACTTCCCGGCATCGAGCCCGGGGATCACGCTCTCCCACGGCAGCGCGACGAAGGTGAACTTCAGGCCCATCTCCTTGGAGACGGCGGCCAGCAGGTCATAGTTGAAGCCAACCGCCTTGCCGTCCTTGATGAAGTCGAACGGCGCGAACTCCGTCTCGGTGCCGATCTTCAGCTCGCCCGCGGCCTTGGCCTTGGCGAGGATGTCATCGGCCGCGTGCGCGGTGCGGATCAGGGCGGGGGCGGCGAGACCGGCCGCCGCGATACCGCCGACGGTGAGAACCCGACGGCGAGAGAATTCAACCATAGCAACCTCCAAGGTGTGACAGGCGTGGGTAATATCCCGTAACAGCCATATTGCACCGCAGCGCGGCACTCAATGGCCAAACGCGGCTTGACGCCCCCTCGGCCGCTTGCAAAGTCTGGTTGGTGCAATTTTCGCCGGAGGCGCCTGCCCATGCTGCCGATTATCGATCTGTCCGGTCCGCCGGCTGAAGTGGCCGCGCAAATCCGCGAGGCCTGCCTCACCCACGGCTTCTTCTACGTGAAGAACCACGGCGTGCCCGCGGACCTGATCGACCGCACCGTCGAGCAGGCCAAGCTGTTCTTCCGTCAGCCGCTCGAGGAAAAGCGCAAGGCCAAGGTCAACATGCGCCACCGCGGCTTCAACGCCCTCGGTGACGCCCTCATGTACGGCGCCACCAAGCCCGACTACAAAGAGTTCTTCTCCATCGGCCTCGAACTCCCCGAAGACGACCCCGACGTTGTCGCCGGCCAGGCCCTGCGCGGCCCCAATAACTGGCCCCCCGGCAGGCCCGACTTCCGCGCCGCTCTCAGCGAATACTACGAAGCGCTCGGCACCTGCGGCGCCCTGCTCCTCAGCCGCGTCGCCCAATCCCTCGGCGTCGCGCCCGATTTCTTCGTCGATAAATACCAAAAGCGCCTCCAGCGCACCCAAATCATCTACTACCCGCCCCACCCTCCCGCCGCAGAAGACGACCAGTTCGGCCTCGCCGCCCATACCGATTTCGGCTGCATCACCCTCCTCTGGCAGGACGACAACGGCGGCCTCGAAGTGCACGACCGCACCGCCAACACCTGGATCCCCGCCCCCCCGATCCCCGGCACCCTCGTCGTCAACGTCGGAGACCTGCTCGGCCGCTGGACCAACGACCGCTACGCCTCAACCCCCCACCGCGTCCTCAACAAATCCGGCCGCGAACGCTTCTCCATCGCCACCTTCTACGACCCCGACTACATGGCGATGGTCGACCCCAAAATGCTCGGCGTCACCGGCGCCGAAAGCCACTACGACCCCACCACCGCCGGCGACCACATCCTCGGCCGCATCCAACGCTCCTTCGGCTACCGCAAGACAGCCGCTGAATAATCCCCGCGCTGGGTGGCGCATGGGGAAAGAGAAGGCGAGGGGGCGCTGCCCCCTCGACCCCCGCCAGGGGATGATCCCCTGGACCTCATCCATTTGAAGGAATGATGCCGAAAGGGAGAGGGGGGCCTACTCGGTGGTTACAACCACGGCGTAGGCCCCCCTCTCCCTTTCGGCATCCTCTTAAACGCATGCGGGTCTGGGGGCTCAGCCCCCAGCGGGGTCCAGGGGCAGCGCCCCTGGCCTTCCTTTCCCCACGCGTCCACCCAAGGTGTGGGGATTAGTCAGAGGATGCCTGGCAGGTCGAGGCCGTGGGTGCGGGCGCAGTCGAGGGCTTCGGGGTAGCCGGCGTCGGCGTGGCGCATGACGCCGGTGGCGGGGTCGTTCCACAGCACGCGTTCGATGCGGCGTGCGGCGGCCTCGGTGCCGTCGCAGACGATGACCATTCCGGCGTGTTGGGAGAACCCCATGCCGACGCCGCCGCCGTGGTGCAGCGAGACCCAGGTGGCGCCGGAGGCGCAGTTGAGCAGGGCGTTGAGCAGCGGCCAGTCGGAGACGGCGTCGGAGCCATCGCGCATGGCTTCGGTTTCGCGGTTGGGCGAGGCGACGGAGCCGCTATCGAGATGGTCGCGGCCGATGACGATGGGGGCTTGGAGTTCGCCGGAGGCCACCATGTCGTTGAAGGCGAGGCCGAGCCGGTGGCGATCGCCGAGGCCGACCCAGCAGATGCGGGCGGGCAGGCCTTGGAAGTGGATGCGCTTGCGCGCCATGTCGAGCCAGTTGTGGAGATGGGCGTTGTCGGGGAGGAGTTCCTTCACCTTGGCGTCGGTGCGGTAGATGTCCTCGGGGTCACCGGAGAGGGCGGCCCAGCGGAAGGGGCCGACGCCGCGGCAAAACAGCGGGCGGATATAGGCGGGCACGAAGCCGGGGAAATCGAAGGCATCGAGCACGCCTTCTTCCTTGGCGCGCTGGCGGATGTTGTTGCCGTAATCGACGGTGGGCACGCCCATGCGGAAATATTGCAGCATGGCCTGCACGTGGCCGGCCATGGAGCGGCGCGCGGCGGCTTCGACGGCTTTCGGGTCGCGCTCCCGCCGCTCCTCCCATTCGGCGATGGTCCAGCCCTTCGGCAGGTATCCGTTGACCGGATCATGTGCCGAGGTCTGGTCGGTGAGGATGTCGGGGCGGACGCCGCGGCGCAGGAGTTCGGGGAGGATTTCGGCGGCATTGCCGAGCAGGCCGACGGAGATCGGCGTGCGGTTGCGGCAGGACTCATCGATCATCCTCAGCGCCTCGTCGAGATCGGCGGTGTGGCGGTCGAGGTAGCCGGTGCGCAGCCGCATTTCGATGCGGCTGGGCTGGCATTCGATCGCGAGGCACGAGGCACCGGCCATCACGGCCGCGAGCGGCTGGGCGCCACCCATGCCGCCGAGCCCGGCGGTGAGGATCCATTTGCCGGCGAGGCTGCCATCATAGTGCTTGCGCCCGGCCTCTACGAAGGTTTCGTAGGTGCCCTGCACGATGCCCTGGGCGCCGATATAGATCCAGGAGCCGGCCGTCATCTGGCCGTACATCATCAGCCCCTTGCGATCGAGCTCGTTGAAATGCTCCCAGGTCGCCCAGTTCGGCACCAGGTTGGAGTTGGCGATCAGCACGCGGGGCGCGTCGGCATGGGTGCGGAACACGCCGACCGGCTTGCCGGATTGCACCAGCAGGGTCTCGTCCCCTTCCAGCCGGCGCAGTGCATGGGTGATGCGATCGAAGCTCTCCCAATCCCGCGCGGCGCGGCCGATGCCGCCATAGACCACGAGCTCGCCGGGGCGTTCGGCGACGTCGGGGTCAAGGTTGTTCATCAGCATGCGCAGCGGTGCCTCGGTGAGCCAGGACTTGGCGGAGAGCTCGGTGCCACGGGCGGCACGGATGATGCGCATGTTGTCGATACGGGTCATGCCTGGGTGTTCCTGTGGATCAGCCGACGATCGGCAGAGCGATGGGGGCGATGGCGGTGGCAAGCTGCCCGCCGCGCACCAGCGCGGTGGCGGCGGCCATGTCGGGGGCGAGATGGCGGTCCTCGTCGAGGTGCGGGACGATTTTGCGCAGCAGGGCGCGCGCGGCCTCCAGTGGCGGCGAGGAGCGCAAAGGCGCGTGGAAGTCGCAGGCCTGCGCGGTCACCATCAGCTCGATGCCGAGCACCGCGCCGGTATTGGCCGCCATCTCCAGCAACCGCCGCGCGCCATGGGCGGCCATGGAGACGTGGTCCTCCTGGTTGGCCGAGGTCGGGATGGAGTCCACGCTGGCTGGCGTCGCGCGCTGCTTGTTCTCCGAGACCAGGGCGGCGGCGGTCACCTGCGGCATCATGAAGCCGGAATTGAGGCCGGGGCGCGGGGTCAGGAAGGCGGGCAGGCCGGACAGCGCCGGATCGATCAGCATGGCGATGCGACGCTCCGCCAGCGAGCCGATTTCGCACAGCGCGAGCGCGATCATGTCGGCGGCGAAGGCGACGGGCTCGGCGTGGAAATTGCCGCCGGAAAGCGCTTCGCCACCGTCAGCGGTGGGGAAAATCAGCGGGTTGTCGGTCACCCCCGCCGCCTCGGTCTCCAGCGTCGCGGCGGCCTGGCGCAGCAGGGTGAGCACCGCGCCCATCACCTGGGGCTGGCAGCGCAGACAATACGGATCCTGCACCCGCTCATCGCCGACGAGGTGGGAGGCGCGAATGGCGCTGCCCTCCATCAGGGCACGCAGCGCGGCGGCCACCTCGATCTGGCCCTGATGGCGGCGCAGCACATGGATGCGCGGGTCGAACGGCGTGTCCGAGCCGCGGGCGGCATCGGTGGCGAGCGCACCGGTGACGAGGCCGGATTGCAGCAGCCGCTCCGCCTCGAACAGGCCGGCGAGCGCGTAGGCGGTGGAGAACTGAGTGCCGTTGAGCAGCGCCAGCCCCTCCTTCGGCCCCAGCACCACCGGCGCCATCCCATGCGCGGCCAGCGCCTCGGCGGCGGGGCGCAGCACGCCGCCATCGATGATTTCGCCCACCCCCATCATCGCCGCGACCATATGGGCGAGCGGCGCGAGATCGCCCGAGGCGCCCACCGAGCCCTGGCCCGGCACCACCGGGATCAGCCCGCGCTGCAACATGGTCTCCAGCATGCCGAGCGTCGCCGGCGCGATGCCGGAGGCGCCCTGTGCGAGGCTCGCCAGCTTCAGCGCCATCATCAGCCGCGCCACCTCCACCGGCATGGGCGCGCCGACGCCGACGGCGTGGGAGAGCACGATGTTGCGCTGCAGCGCCGCAAGATCGGCATTACCGATGCGGATGGAGGCGAGTTTCCCGAAGCCGGTATTGATGCCGTAGACCGGCTCACCGCGGGCGAGAATGCCGGCGATGGCGGCGGCACCGGCGGCGACGCCGGGGGCGCAGGACGGGTCAAGCGCCGGCGTGGCGCCGCGCCATATCGCGCGCCAGTCATCGAGCGTGGTTTGGCCTGGGAGCAGGGTGCGATGGGTCATGCTGCTATTGTCCGCCGATCAGGAAGCAAAAAACTTTTATCTGATTGGCTCGTGCCGCTTCCAACCATCGGGGGATGGTACGCCAGCGGCAACAATGGATTGAAAAGTTTTTTTGGTTCTTTTTGTTCACAAAAAGAACTGCTTCCTTTCTTATCCATCAAGCCAGCACAAGATCAGGATACCCCGAGGCCGCCACCTCGTCGCACCAGGCGCGATAGGCCGGCGCGCTGCCGCTGTAGCGGGCGATGATGCGGGTGGTCTTGCCGTCGACGTTGCTGTTCACCCCGGTGAACCAGGAATCGATCTCATTGGAGAGCAGCCCGGCGCCGATGGCCCGCACATGGCTCGTCCATTTCGCCACCGCCTCCGGTCGCGGATCGGCGTAGGTGAGGTCCTTCGCCTGCATATGGCCGAGCAGCCCGGTCACCCAATCCACGTTGTATTCGATGCTCCGAGGGATGTTGCCGAGCGCGGTATGCGGGCCCATCAGCATCATCATGTTGGGGAACCCCTCGACCAGCACACCCATGAAAGTCTGCGGCCCCGCCGCCCAGGCATCGCGCAGCGTGCGGCCGCCCTCGCCCCGGAAATCGATCCGCTCGAAGGCCCCGGTGATCGCCATGAAGCCGGTGGCGTAGATGATGATGTCGAACTCGAACTCCCGATCAGTGGTGCGCAGCCCCGCCTCGGTGATCGCCTCGATCGGCGTCGCCTTGATATCCACCAGTTCGACATTGGGCTGGTTGTAGACCTCGTAGTAGCGCGTCTCGAGCGGCACGCGGCGGGTGCCGAAGCCGTGGTTCTTCGGGATCAGCTTCTCGGCTGTGGCCTTGTCATTCACCCGTGCGCGGATTTTGCGCGCGACGAATTCGGTGATCACGGCGTTGGCCGCACGGTCCATCAGGTAGTCACGGAAATTGCCCTGCCATATGCCGAAGCCGCGCTCGGAGTAGAGCTTCTCCAGGAAGGCCTCGCGCTCCTCCGGTGTCACTTCAAAGGTGCCGCGCGGATCGGGCGTGTGCAGGAAGCAGGCGAAAGTCTCCTGGCAGCGGCGGAACATCGCGTCGTAATCGGCCTTGATCGCCGCCATCTCCTGGCCGCTGAGCGGCCCGTTATGCAGCGGCGCGCACCAGTTGGGCGTGCGCTGGAACACGGTGAGATGGCCGGCCGTCTTCGCGACCTCCTGGATGGTCTGCACCCCCGAGGAGCCGGTGCCGATCACGGCGACGCGCTTGCCGGTGAAATCCACCTTCTCCTTTGGCCACAGCCCGGTATGCGCCTCAAGCCCGCGGAAGCTGCCGACGCCGGCGATGCGCGGCATGGTCGGCGCCGAGAGCGGGCCGATGGCGGTGATGAGGAAGCGGGCGCGACGCGTGGCGCCGTCCTCGGTGGTCACCGTCCAGGCACCGTCCGCGTAATGCGCGGAGACCACGCGGGCGTGGAAGGTGATATCGCGGCGGAGGTCGAACATGTCGGCCATGCGGTTGATATAGCGCTCGGTTTCCGGCTGCCCGGCGAAATGCTCGGACCAGTTCCACTCCGCCAGCAGCTCCTTGGAGAAGGAATAGCCGTAGGAGTAGCTCTCGGAATCGAAGCGTGCGCCGGGGTAGCGGTTCCAATACCAGGTGCCGCCGACTCCGCTGCCGGCCTCCAGGATATGCGCCTTGATGCCCAGCCCGCGTAGCCGGTGCAGCTGATAGAGGCCGGACATGCCGGCGCCGATGATGAGGGCTTCGTGGTCGAGAGCGGTGGTCATGCCTGGCGCTCCTTCAGTGGAAAACCCGGCCGGCGTCGATCACGATGGTCTGGCCGGTCATGGTCTCGGTGCGGCACATCGTCACCACCATATCCGCGCAATCATCCTTGTCGGCGGCCTTCTTCAGCAGCGACGTGGAAGCCGATCGCTCGACCTGCTCGGCGCGCAGATTGGCCGTCGCCCGCGTGCCCTCCAGCAGGCCCGGAGCCACGCAGTTGACCAGGGTTTCCGGCGCCATGGCGACCGCCATGCAGCGGGTGAGATGGATCAGCCCGGCCTTGGACACCGCATAGGCGATGGAGGAGCCGGTGGGGGTAAGCCCGGCGACCGAGGAGATATTGACGATCCGCCCGCGCCCCTGCGCCTTCATCACCGGCGCCACGGCCTTCATCAGCCGCATCGGGCCGGTGAGGTTGATCGCCATGATCTTGTCCCACAGCGCGTCGGTCATGTCGTCCAGCTCGGGGAAGGGGATCGCCTTGTTGAAGGCGGCGTCGTTGACGAGGATGTCGATCCGCCCGAAGCGCGCCTGCACGGCGGCCACCAGCGCATCGACGGCGCCGGGCGCCGCGATATCGCAGGCGAAGGCCGCGGCCTGCACGCCATGCGTGGCGGCGAGTGTTGCGGCCACCTCCTCCGCCTGGTCGCGGCTTTGCGCGTAGACCACGGCGATATGGGCGCCCTCGCGGGCCAGCGCGTGGCAGATGCGCTGGCCGAGACCGCCATTGCCGCCGGTGACCAGGGCGACGCTTCCTGTGAGATCCATCGGTTTCTTCCCGTTATTGCTTGCGCAGGATCAGTGATCCCGCCGGGTGAACTTCCGCCGTCCAGCCCGGCGGCACAAGGGTGGTGGCGTCGAGCTGTGTCACCACGGCGGGCCCGGCGAAGCGTGCGCCCGGCGCGAGCCCGGCCCGATCCCGCACCGCGGCCTGCACGGAGCCGGAGGCGAAATGCACGAGGCGGGAGCTGACCTCCGCCGAGCCTCCCCCGGTGGGCGGCGCCATCACCGGGGCGGGCAGGCGGCCGGTGGCCTCAACCCTCAGCGTCACCAGTTCGACGGCGGCGGCCAGCACGAAGCCGTAAAGCGCCTGGTGCGCCGCCTGAAACGCCGAGACCGCCGCCGCGCCATCGCCGGCCCAGGGCAAAGCAAGCTCGCCGCCCTGGCCCTCGTAGCGCATCAGCGCGACTTCCTCGCAGGCGCGATCCTCGGGGGCGACGCGCTCCTCGTCGAACCAGGTCTCCGCTTCCGCCCGCAATTCCGCGAGAATGGTGGTGGCGAGCGCGGTATCGGGGGCGCCGGCCACCGGCAGCGCGCGGTGGAATTCCGCCTTGAGGTCGGCCGCCAGCAGCCCCTCGGCGCACAGCACGCCGGGCGCCGGTGGCACCAGCACGGTGGTGATCCCCAGCAGATCCGCGAGCGCACAGCCATGCAGCGGCCCCGCGCCGCCGAACGGCACCAGGGCGAAATCGCGCGGATCATGCCCGCGCTCCACCGAGACGACGCGAATAGCGCCGACCATGTTGCTGTCGGCAATCGCCAGGATGCCGCGCGCGGCGGTGTGCAGCTCAAGCCCGAGCGGCCCGGCGACCTTGGCCTGCACGGCGGCGGCGGCGCGCGCCGGGTCCAGCCGCATCCGCCCGCCCAGGAGTTCCGGCGGTAAATGGCCGAGCACGATATGCGCGTCCGTCACCGTCGCCTCGCTGCCGCCCAGCCCGTAGCAGGCCGGCCCGGGGTCCGCCCCCGCGCTCGCCGGCCCGACCGTCAGCGCGCCATCGCCGACCCGCGCGATGGAACCGCCGCCGGCGCCCACCGTCACCATGTCCACCATCGGCAGGCTGAGCGGCCATTCGCCCACCTTGCCCTGGCTGGTCAGGCCGATGCGGCCGTCCTTGATGAGGCAGATATCGGCCGAGGTGCCGCCGATATCGACGGTGATGATGTTGCCGATCCCCGCCGCCGCCGCGACCTCGCGCGCGCCCACCACCCCGGCCGCCGGGCCGGAGAGCGCCGTCACCGCCGGTGCGCGGCGGATCGCCGAGGCTCCGGCGACGCCGCCATTGGATTGCATCAGCAGCAGGGGCGCCGTGATGCCGGCCTCGCCGAGCCGGCGTTCCAGCCGCTCCACATAGGTGGAAACCGCCGGCATCACCGAGGCATTGAGGATGGTCACCAGGCTGCGCTCATATTCGCGCGCCACCGGCAGCACATCCACCGAAGCGGTGACGGCAACCCCAGGCAAAGCCGCGCGCAGCATCTCGGCGACGCGGCGCTCATGCGCGGGATGGGCGAAGCTGTGCAGCAGGCAGATCGCCACCGAACGCACCGCGAGCCGCCGGCACGCCTCGGCGGCTTCCGTCACACTCGCCTCATCGAGCGCGGTCAACACCGTGCCGCCGGGGCCGACGCGCTCCACCACCTCCAGCACCCGCTCCGGCGGCACCGGGCGGCGCGGCTTGATCCAGGCGTAGAGATTGGCCCGGCGCGGAATATCCTGCCGGCCGATATCGAGCACGTGGCGGAAGCCCTGGGTGGTGATCAGCGCGGTGCGGGCACCCTTGCCCTCCAGGATGAGGTTGGTGGCGACCGTCGTGCCATGCAGCACCCGCCCGATCGCCGCCTCGCCAACCCCGGCGGCATCGAGCGCCAGGCGCACGCCGGCGAGGAAGGCGATCGATGGGTCGGCCGGCGTCGAGGGCGTCTTGGCCCTCCAGGCGCGGCCGGTTGCCGGGTCCTGCAAGGTGATGTCGGTGAAGGTGCCGCCGATATCGACGGCGACGGAAAACCCGGTCTCAGGCGCCCCCACTTCAAACGATCGCATCGACATACTCCACCCGGTGGAAAGCCCGCGCCTCGGGCCGCATGGCCCTGAGCGCCGCAGTCATCGCCGCATCGACGGCGCCGTCACGAATGGCGACCCCGTAGTCTTGTTCAGCCGCCGCGAGGGAGACGAACCCGTCCGCCACGTCGCGCAGCACGTCCTCGGCCGGGCGATCATAGGGATGGCCGTAACCGCCGCCACCGCCGGTGAAGATGCGCAGAATATCGCCCTTCTCCAGCTTGTTACCGTCCGACAGCGGTTTCAGCACGCGCTCCCGGTTGGTGCCGGGATTGACGATGGCGCCCCCCACGCCGCCGGACTTGCCGCCCGAAACGCCCCAGGGCGGGTTGGTCACGCTATCGATGCGCACCGCGAGTTCGGAGGTATCGGCGAGAATCTCGTATTCCCTGATGATCCCGCAGCCGCCGCGGAACCGCCCGGGCCCACCCGAATCGCGGTTCACCCCATAGGTGGTCAGCCGCACGGGGTAGCCGAGTTCGAGGAACTCGACGGGGTAGTTCTCCTGCGCCACGAAATACACGGTATCGATGCCATCCGCGGTGGGCCGCGCGCCGTAACCGACGCCGAGCCCGTCGGACATCAGGAACGGCTTGCCCTCGGCCAGCCCGCGCAGAAGCATGATCACATAGGCCGAATGCGCCGCCGGCGCCGGGGTGCCGGCGACGTTGATCAGGCCGTTGAGGGTCGCGAGCATGCGCATCATCGTCATGCCCCGCATCCCCAGCGGCGCCGGGAAGCGCGGCCGCAGCACGGAGCCTTCGCGCAGGATCACCTCGTCGAGCGCCCGCGGCCCGCCGGCGTTGCACACCTGCGCCGGATCGCCGCCGATGAAGTAGAGGCCGAGCGCCATGCCCGGCACATCCTTGTTCATCAGGAAGTTGACCGGCCCCTTGGTCTGATCGTCGGACTCGGAGGTATCGAGGATGAAGCGGTCATCCGCGGTGCGGGTGAGAGCGAAGCGCAGCTTCACCGGGCCGGAGCCATGGCCGTCAGTATCCAGCGCATCGGTGAAGCGATGGGTGCCGACCGGGAAGGTCTCCTTCAGCTTCGCGCGCACCAGCGATTTCGTGCGCTCGAACAACTGGCCCAACGCATCGGCCAGCACCGGAGGCCCGAAGCGGCCGGCGATCTCCTGCATGCGGCGAATGCCGAGTTCCACGCTGGCCATCAGGGCGCGGGTATCGCCCCGGCAGGTCGCGGGGTAGCGGGAGTTGCGGTAGAAAATCTCCAGCGTCGCCTCATTGGTGACGCCCTGGTCGATCAGCTTGGTTGGCGGGATGATGATGCCTTCCTGGAAGATGTCGGTGGCATCGGGCGAGATGGAGCCGGGGCGGATGCCGCCGATATCGGAGAAATGCGCCCAGGCCATCACGAAGGCGACGCGCTTGCCCTCGTGGAAAACCGGGGCGAGGAACACCTGGTCATTGGAATGCGATACCGCGCCACGGCTGCCGTAGCAGTCATTATACCAGTAGAGATCGCCGGGCTTGATGGTCTCGATCGGGAATTTCTCGAAGACCGGTCCGCAGATATCCCCGAACACCGGCACGTTGGAGCCGACCGTCATCACCCCTTCGGAGTCGAACAAGGCGGTATAGAAGTCCTTCTTCTCGCGGATGAAGGCGGAGATCGCGGTGCGCTCGATCAGCGCCTCCATCTCCGCCTGCGCCGCCCGGATCGCGCCGCGGATGATTTCCAGCGTCACCGGATCGCATTTCGTCATGCCTCGTCTCCCAGATGGCAAGCCAGTTTCCGGCCCTCGCCGATGTTACGCAATGGCGGCGCCTCAGCCGCGCACCGGTCGAAGGCCAGCGGGCAGCGGTCGCGGAAGGCGCAGCCGGGGCCGCTGAGCGGCGCGTCCGACAATGCGCCCTTGATGGGCAGCGGCGCGCGGTCCTGCATCACATGCGGCACTGGCACCGCGGCGACCAGCGCCTTGGTATAGGGGTGGCGCGGCCGCTCGATCAGCGCTGGCGTCGGCCCTTCCTCGACCACGCGGCCGAGATACATCACCAGCGTGCGCTCGCAGACGTAGCGGATCAGCGCGAGATCGTGGCTGATATAGATGGCCGCCAAGCCCAGCTCGTCGCGGGCCGCGCGCAGCAGATTGAGGATGCCGGCCCGGACGGAGACATCGAGCATCGAAACCGGCTCGTCAGCCACGATCAGCTTCGGCCCCGGCAGCAGCGAGCGTGCCAGAACCACGCGCTGCAATTGCCCGCCGGAGAGCTCATGGGGATGCCGGTCGAGCCAATCGGCGGCGGGGGTGAGCCGCACCCGCGCCATCGCCGCGGCGATCCGCGCTTCATGCTCGGATTTCGCCACCCCGAAATTGCGCAACGGCTCGGCGAGCGAGCGGCCGATGGTGAAGCGGGGGTTCAGCGCGTCGAACGGGTTCTGGAACACCAGCTGCGCCTTGGCGCGAAACGCCAGCAAGGCGGCGCCGCGCGTGGCGGTGATGTCCGTCCCCTCGAAGGTGATGCGCCCCGCCGTCGGGTCCTCCAGCCGCAGCAGCATCCGCGCCGTGGTCGTCTTGCCACACCCGCTCTCGCCGACAATGCCGAGCGCCTCGCCGGCAGATACCGCGAGCGATACGCCGCGCACCGCATGCACGGTCCGCCCGCCGACATGGAAGGTCTTTTCGAGGTTCTCGGCTGAAATGACGGCGCTCATCCCGCCCCCCAGGTCGCCGGCAGCGCGGCGGCCGCGCGCAGGGCGGGGGCCTCGGCGGCACGGAAACAGGCGACGCCGGCTTCCAGCACCGGCGTCTCGGTGTGGCAGCGTGGCTGGGCGAAGGGGCAGCGGGGCGCGAAGCGGCAGCCGGGCTTGGGGTTGATCAGCACCGGGGGCGCGCCGTCGATCGGCACCAGCTCGCCGGTGCCGCCATGCACGTCGGGGAAGGCGTGGGTGAGGCCCATGGTGTAGGGGTGGCGCGGGCGCTCCAGCACGTCGGCGGCGAGGCCGGATTCGACGATCCGCCCGGCATACATCACCGCCACCCGGTCACACGCATAGGCCACCACCGCCATGTCATGCGTCACCAGGATCATCGCGAGGCCGAGACGGGCTTGCAGATCGCGCATCACGTCCAGCACCTGGCGCTGCACGATCACGTCGAGCGCCGTCACCGGCTCGTCGGCGATCACCAGCGCCGGGTCGAGCGCCAAGGCGAGCGCGATCGAGGCGCGCTGGCGCATGCCGCCGGAGAATTGGTGCGGGTAATCGGCGAGGCGCGCGGGGTCGAGCCCGACCATGCGGAACAGCTCCTCGGCGCGGGCCGAAGCCGCCGCGCGGCCGAGCCCGCCGCGCTCGATCAGCACCTCCAGCATCTGCGCGCGCAGGCGCAGCACCGGGTCCAGCGCGTTCATCGCGGTTTGCGGGATGAAGGACATGCGGCGCCAGCGTACGTCGCGCCGGGCGCGCGCGGAGAGGCCCAGCAAATCCCGCCCCTCGAACACCGCCGAACCGCCGGCGATGCGCGCGGCATCCGGCAGCACGCCCATCAACCCGCGCCCGAGCGTGGACTTGCCGCAGCCGCTTTCACCCACCAGGCCGGTGATGGAACCGGCCGGCACATCGAGATCCACCCCATCCACCGCCCTGACGATGCCGGCGCGCGAGGCGTAGTGGACCTGGAAATCGCGGAGCTGAAGGAGCGTCATGGCGTGCGGCGATGGCGGGAAGGAAGATTCAACACAGAGTCAGTAAGACAATGAGAAGTGGGGATTTTCACTCCTCCCTGTCTTACTGTCTCTGTGGTGCAATATACTTTTTTCACGAGCCACCCAGTTTCGGGAACAGCAGCTTCTCCGAGCCACGCGAAATCATGAACCCGGCCAGCGCCATCGCCAGGATGGCGGCGCCGGGGGGCACGAACCAGTTCCAGGCACCGCGCGACAGCGCCTGGTTGGCGTAGGCGTCCTGCAACATCACGCCCCAGGAAATCGTCGCCGGATCGCCGAAGCCGAGGAAGGAGGCCGCGGCCTCGGCGAGGATGGCCCAGCCGATCGCCACCGATCCGTAGAGCGCGGCCAGCGGCAGCACCTGCGGCAGGATGTGCACGAACATGATCCGCGCGTTGGAACACCCGGTCACCCGCGCCGCCTCCACCCAGGCGCGCTCGCGCAAGGAGAGCACCTGGGAGCGGATCACCCGCGCGGTATTCGGCCACAGCAGAGCGGCGACGGTGCAGACCACGGTGAGCGTGCCGGGCCGGGTGAGCGCCGCCAGCACCAGCATGGAGGGCAGGAAGGGCAGGCCGAGCACGATATCGGCCAGCCGCGTCACCGCCTTGTCCACCCAGCCGCCGAGATAGCCGGCGAGCAGCCCGAGCAGGGTGCCGATCGCCACCACCGCGACGGCGGCGGTGAGCCCCACCTGCAGCGCGGTGCGGGCGCCGTGGATCAGTTGGCTCGCGATGTCGTAGCCGCTCGAGGTGGTGCCAAGCCAGAAATCGGCGGAGGCCGGCATGTAGCGGGCGATGCGGCGATTGGCGCGCAGGATCTCGGTCGGGCTATGCGGCGCGATGCGCTCGGCGAGCAAGGCGGCGGCGATGATCACCGCGTAGATCGCCGCCCCCGCCACCGCGAAGGGCTCGGAGCGCAGGAAGCGGAGGAGGCTACGCACGGCGGCCCACCGAAACCCGCGGATCGAGCGCGGCATAGGCCATGTCGGCGACCGTGTTCATCACCACCAGCACGAAGGCGATCATGATGAAGGCGCCCTGGGCCAGCGGGTAGTCGGAGGATTGCACGGCGCCGACCAGCACGCGGCCGATGCCGGGCCAGGCGAACACCGTCTCGATCACCACATTGCCGCCGATTGAGGCGCCGAGCCCGAGGGCAAAGGCGGTCACCACCGGCAGCAGCGCGTTGCGCGCGGCGTGGCGCATCACGATTGACCAGCGCGAGAGCCCCTTCATCTTGGCCATGGTGATGAACTCGTCGTTCAGCACCTCCAGCATGGTGGCGCGCATCAACAGCAGAGGCAGGCCCTGGAGGAATAGGGTGAGCGTCAGCGCGGGCAGGCAGAGGTGCCACCAGAAATCGGCCGAGGTCAGCCGCTCGGTGAGCGTGCCCATGCTGCCGCCCGGGCTTACCGCGCCGCCGGTGGGGAACCAGCCGAACTGGAAGGCGAACACCGCCAGCAGCAGCATGCCGAGCCAGAATTCCGGTGCGGCGCGGGTGGCGAGCGCGGTCGGGATCATCACCCCCTCCAGCACCGAGCCGCGGCGGAAGGCGAGAAAGGCGCCAACCACGATGCCGATCGCATAGGCCAGCACCAGGGAGACCACCGTCAGCACCGCCGTATTCGGAAGCGCGTCCCACAGCAGCCGGCTGACCGGCTGGTTCTGCAGGAAGGACATGCCGAAATCGCCCTGCACGAGCTGCCAGAGGTAGATCAAATATTGCTGCCACAATGGCTTATCGAGCCCGAAGCTCGCCATCAGCGCGGCGCGGGTTTCCTCGTTGAAGGTGGGCGAGAGGAAATTCAACGTCGGGTCGCCGGGCATCAGGCGGAACATCAGGAACGTCAGGCTGGCCACCACCCACAGCACGAGCAGGAGATGGCCGAGGCGTTCGAGCAGCAGGCGCCTCATGTGGAGTGGGCCAGGGAAGGAAGGGCTTCTTTTTGAAAAAAGAAGCAAAAACTTTTTATCCAATGGCTTCGGAGTATCCTGGGGACACTCCGAAGCAAACGGACAAAAGTTTTTTGGTTCTTTTTTTCAAAAAAGAACCGCTTCCTTTCCATCATCAATTAAACGGCGCCGTGCTCTCCTTCACCCCCGCGGGATAGTGCAGTTTGCCGCCGACCAGCACGAAGCCGGCATCCTTCAGCATTTTCTGCGCCGCTTCCAGGCTGCCCGCACCCGGCACCCGGTTGACGATCCCGGGCGAGGTCCAGGCGGCCAGCGCCGGGGAGACCCAGGAATTGGCCGGCTCGGCAGCACCACCCCAGGCGTCCTCCGCCAGCAACTGGCGGTCGATCATCGCCGAGAGGGCGCGGCGGAAGCCCTTATTGTCGAAGGGCGGGCGGCGTTCGTTGTAGCCGAGGAATTTGAAGCCGATGTCGAGCGCCTCGGAGATCACGATGTTCGGGTTGGCCTTGGCGAGGTCGCGCAGGATCTGCGGGTCACCCGTGTAGTCCGCCAGGAAGTTGATTTCGCCCGATTTCAACGCGCCGAGGGCGGCCTCCACGTTGGGCATGATGCGCATGATCCAGCGGTTCACCTTGGGCTTGGACCAATGGCTCGGGTTGGCCTCCAGCACGATCTCCTGGTTCAGCGCCGCCTTGACGATGCGGAACGGCCCGGAGCCGACCGGCTTCTCCTCCTGGATTCTCTCGGCGGTCTGCGGCTTGTTCTTCAAGTCCTCGAAGATCGGCGCCCAGATGTGTTTGGGCGCGAGGTTGAGCTTGGCCAGCGAGGAGATCAGGAAGGCCGCGTCGGGGTTCTTCAGCTTGATGGTCAGCGTGTCAGGCCCGGTGGTGGTCACGCTCTCGATGTTGCGCACGAAGGGCTTGTACATCGGTGCTTTGTCGGCATAGCCCGGGGCTTCGAGGCTGAACACGGCGTCCTCGATGGTCACCGGCTTGCCGTCGGACCAGGTCATGCCCTTGCGCAGCGTCACCAGCACGGTGAGCGGATCGGGGCGTTCCACCTTCTCGGCGGCCCAAGGCTGCGGCAGCCCGTCGGGACCGACGCGCATCAGCCGGTCCCACACCATCTCGGTCGCCCAGGAGCCCTGCTGGCCCGGGATGTTGAAGGGGTTGAGTTCGGTAGGCGGCGCCACCGAATTCAGGATCACGTCCTTCTGCGCGCCGAGCGGCGCCACGTTCAGCCAGGACCAGGTGGAGCGGATGCCGATGCCGGCCTGGGCGACGAAGCTCTTCTCGTCCCAGACCGATTTGTTGAAGGCGACCACGTTCTTCGGGTGCACCATGAAGCCGTAGGGCTGGTCCTCGTTGATCATTTCCTGCGCTTGCAGGACGAGGGCCTTGCGCTTCTCGAAATTCAGCTCCTGGCGCTGCGCCTGGGCCAGCGCGTCATAGGCCGGGTTCATGTAGCCCACGAAGTCATACCCGTTGGCCGCGTTGGCGGAGACGAACAGATTGTAGGTCAGTTCATCCGGGTCACCGCGCTCGGGGCGGCCAACCATCTGCCAGGTCGTGACATCCCAGCGCTGGCGCTCGTACCACACCACCTGGGTGAATTGCTGGCCGGGCAGCGGGCGGAGGTTCACGGTGAGGCCGAGTTTGCGCCAGGCATCGGCGATGATCTGTGCCGCCTGATACTCGCGCGGGTCTGCCGCCTGTGGCTGGGTGACGATGGTGAGCGGACGGATCGGGTCACCCGCTGTCTGCGCAAGTGCCACTCCCGGTAGAACAGCCGCCGTCAACGCGAGCAAAGATCGCCACATCGCCATAGCCCCCTGGTTTGATGTCTTGCGGCCATTGAACGGGCGATTGCCGATGGGTTCAAGGGGGCACTTGCCTCCAAGTGGCATCGGTGATGCCATCCCGCCCGAATCTCCCAGGAGCCTCCGATGACCATCACCGCAGCCGAGCAGTACTTCCTCGACGATGTCAGCCTCGACATGCCCTGGGCGCTGGTCGAGACCTTCGCGACCCTGCATCGCTGGATGCCCGAGGATGTGAACAAGGCGGCCGATGTCATCGTCTCCCGCCTGCGCGCCGCCGGCGTGCCGGTGGAGGTGCATCAGCCGGAGATCTACCTCTCCATCCCGCTCAAGGCCTCGGTAACGGCGGAGAATATCGCCTATCGCGCCAAGCCGCCCTCCTCTTCGCTGCCGGCGCCGGACGGGGTGACCGGCAAGCTGGTCTTCCTGAAGGCCAATCCGAAGGCGCTGCGCAGCTACAACCGCGACGTGAAGACCCTGTTCGGCGGCTCCATCGCCTCGGTGGCCGAGGTGAAGCGGATCGTCGGCGGCAACATCGTGGTGATGCAGGGCTTCGGCAATCCGGCGCTGACCAGCCTGATCGAGGAATGGGGCGGCATCGGGCTGATCGCGGTCAACCCCGGGATCGATATCCACTGGGGCACCTGCACCACCATCTGGGGCTCGCCCGATCTGCAGGACATGGGGCGCAAGCCGAAAATCCCGGTGATCGCGGTCAACAACCCCGATGGGCAGAAGCTGATGGCGCTCGCCCAGTCCGGCGGCGAGGCGACCATCCGCACCGATCTGCTGGAGGGATGGTTCGCGCAGAAAATCCCGGTCGTCACCATCCCCGGCACCGATGAGCCGGAGAAATACGCGCTGGTGCACGGCCATTACGACAGCTGGGAAGTCGGCGTCGGCGACAACGCCACGGGCGACGCCACGCTCATGGAGCTCGCCCGCGTGCTGTGGAAGAACCGCGCGAACCTCAAGCGCTCCGTGAAGATCGCCTGGTGGCCCGGCCATTCCACCGGCCGCTACGCCGGCTCCACTTGGTTCACCGACGCCTTCGCGCTCGATCTCGACCGCAATTGCCTCGCCCAGATCAACTGCGACAGCCCCGGCTGCCGCTGGGCGACCTCGTATCACGACACCCGTGCTTTCTCGGAAAGCGCCCATATCGCGGCTGACGCCATCCGCGACATCGTGCCATCAGCCGCGATCGCCACCCATCGTCCGCCCCAGGCCGGCGACTACAGCTTCAACAACATCGGCTTGCCGAGCTTCTTCATGCTGTCCTCGACGATGCCCGACGCGCTGCGGGCCGAGAAAGGCTACTACGACGTGTCGGGCTGCGGGGCGAACATCGCCTGGCACACCGAGAACGACACGCTGGAAATCGCCGATCCCGCCAACCTGCTGACCGACATGAAGATTTATCTTCTCTCGGTGCTGCGCGTCGCCAATGCCGAGCTGCTGCCGTTCGACTGGCAGGCGACGTGCGACGAATTCACCGCCACCATCGACGGCTACCAGAAAGCCGCCGGCGCGCTGGCCGACTTGTCGCCCTCGCGCAACGCCGTGGCTGCGCTGAAATCCGCCCTCGGCGCGCTCGACCAGGCGCCGATCGCCGCGCAGAACCGCGCCCGCCACGCCCTCGCCCGCGTGCTGGTGCCGATCAACTACACTAACCAGCCGCGCTTCCGGCATGATCCGGCCTATACCGTGCAGCCGCTGCCCACGCTGGCGGTGGCCGCCGATCTCGCTGACATGACGGATGATCACCTCCGCCGCGTCGCCGGTGTGGAGCTGATGCGCGGGCAGAACCGGCTTCTGGCCGCCCTCGATCAGGCCCGCCGCATCGTCGAAGCCGAGGCTGGCTGAGCCCATGCGCGCCCCCCGGATCGATGCCCGCATGCGGCGGGACGCGCTGCTCGCCAGCCCCTTCTTCCACCCGATGCAGCCGGCGGAGATCGACGAGATTCTGTCCTTCGCCGTCGAGCGCCGCTTCCCCCGCGGGGCGGCGATCTACGCCAAGGGCGATCCCGGCAGCAGCATGATGGCGGTGCTGGCCGGCCGCCTACGCATCACCAGCGCCACCCCCGAGGGCAAGGAGGTGACGCTCAACACCATCGGTCCCGGCGAAATTGTCGGCGAAATCGCCCTGCTCGACGGCAAGCCGCGCAGTGCGGACGTGGTGGCCGCCGAGGACACCACGGTGCTGGTGATCGAGCGCGCCGATTTCCTGCCCTTCCTGCTGCGCCACCCCGTGCTGGTGGAGGCGACGCTGGCGGTGCTGTGCGAGCGCCTGCGCAGCACCAGCCTGGCGCTGGAGGAGATCGCGCTGTTCGATCTCACCGCCCGCCTCGCCCGCCTCATCACCAAGCTCGCCATTGATTACGGCCGGCCGGCGGAGGAGGGGGTGCGGATCGAGCTGAAGCTCTCGCAGTCCGACCTTGCGGCGCTGGTCGCCAGCTCGCGCGAAAGCGTCAACAAGCAGCTGGCGCAATGGCGCAGCGCTGGGCTGATCGGCACCGATGCCGGGCACATCACGGTGCTGCAACCGCAGGCGCTGCGGGCGCTGTGCCCGTGAGACGCGATGCGGCGCGCGCCGCGGTGTCGTAGAGTTCCCGGCCGCACGGCGGCGCGCTTCCTTCCCTGCCTCCCCCAGCCTAAACTCCCGCCAAGGGAGAAACCGCATGGACAGCATCACCGGGACAGACCTCGCCACGCTTTCTGGCTTCGGCAACGAGTTCGCCACCGAGGCGATCCCCGGCGCCTTGCCGCAGGGCCGCAATTCGCCGCAGCGCCCGGCGCACGGGCTGTACGCCGAGCAGTTCTCCGCCACCGCCTTCACCGTGCCGCGCCGGGAGAACCGGCGCACCTGGCTCTACCGCATCCGCCCCTCAGCCAACCATCCGCCCTATGCCAAGATCGATCGCGGCCGTTTCGGCGGGCCGCTCGGCACGCCCAACCCCAATCGCCTGCGCTGGAATCCGCCGCCGCTGCCCGATGCGCCCACGGATTTTGTCGCCGGCCTCACCACCATGGCCGCCAATGCCGAGGGCGCCTATGGCGTCGGCGTCAGCGTGCATGTCTACGCCGCCAACCGCTCCATGCAGCGCGTGTTCTGGAACGCCGATGGCGAGATGCTGATCGTGCCGCAGCAGGGGCGCCTGTTGCTCTCCACCGAGTTGGGCCGCCTGCTGGTGGCGCCCAATGAAATCGCGGTCATCCCCCGCGGCATCCGCTTCCGCGTCGAACTGCCGGACGGCGCGGCGCGCGGCTATGTCTGCGAGAACCACGGGGCGACCTTCCGCCTGCCCGATCTCGGCCCGATCGGTGCCAATGGGCTGGCCAACCCGCGTGACTTCCTCACCCCCGTCGCCTGGTTCGAGGATTGCGACGCGCCGACCGAGGTGGTGCAGAAATTCCTTGGCGAGCTCTGGGCCACGACGCTCGACCACTCGCCGCTCGATGTCGTCGCCTGGCACGGCAACTGCGCGCCGTACAAGTACGACCTCGCCAATTTCATGGCGATCGGCACGGTGAGCTTCGACCACCCGGACCCCTCGATCTTCACCGTGCTCACCGCGCCGACCGAGACGCCGGGCCGCGCCAATTGCGATTTCGTGATTTTCCCGCCGCGCTGGATGGTCGCCGAGGATACGTTCCGCCCGCCCTGGTTCCATCGCAACATCATGAACGAGTGCATGGGCCTGGTCGGCGGCGTGTATGACGGCAAGGCCGAGGGGTTCCTGCCCGGCGGGCTCAGCCTGCACGGGCTGATGAGCGCCCATGGGCCGGACAAGCCGACCACCGAGCGTGCCATGGCCGCCGAGCTCGCGCCGCACAAGATCGCCGGCACGCTGGCCTTCATGTTCGAGACCAATCAGGTGTTGATGCCCAGCCGCCACGCGATGGGCTGCGCCGAGTTGCAATCCGGTTATGACGCCGTGTGGAACGGCCTTGGAAAGATGTTTGCGACATGATCGACCATACGCACGAAGCCGCCGCCAGCTGGGTCGCCAGCGCCAACGGCCACGCGGATTTCCCGCTGCAGAACCTGCCGCACGGTGTGTTCAGCACCGCCGGTGGCGGCCGTACCGGGGGCGTTGCCATCGGCGACAAGATCCTCGACCTTGCGGCGGCGCTCTCCGCCGGCCTGCTCGACGGCGCGGAAGCTGAGGCCGCGGCGGCCGGCAGCCTCAACGGCTTCCTCGCCCTCGGCGCCGCCGGCCGCACGGCGCTGCGCCATCGCCTCTTCGCCCTGCTCTCGGCCGAGGCCGCGCCCGCCATCCAAGCGCGGGCCGCCGCCTGCCTGGTGGATGCCGCCGATTGCGCCCTGCACGTGCCGGCCGCGATCGGCGACTACACCGATTTCTTCTCGGGCATCCACCACGCGATGAACGGCGGCAAGCTGCTGCGGCCGGACAACCCGCTGATGCCGAACTACAAATACGTCCCCGTCGCCTATCACGGCCGCGCTTCCTCGATCCGCCCCTCGGGCCACCCGGTCAGCCGCCCCAACGGCCAGCGCAAGCGCCCGGACGAGGCGGCGCCCAGCTTCGGCCCCTGCCGCAACCTCGATTACGAGATGGAATTCGGCATCTGGGTCGGCGGCGCCAACGCCCTTGGCGACACTGTGCCGATCGCGCAGGCTGGCGAGCACATCGCCGGGTTCTGCCTGCTCAATGACTGGTCGGCGCGCGATATCCAGACCTGGGAATCCGCCCCGCTCGGCCCCTTTCTGGCCAAGAGCTTCCAGACCTCGATCTCCCCCTGGATCGTCACCGCCGAAGCCCTCGCCCCCTTCCGCATCCCCCAGCCGCCCCGCCCCAACGGCGATCCGGCCCCCCTGCCGCATTTGTTCGATGCCGCGGACCAGGCTGCCGGCGCGCTGGATATCGCCGTCGAGGTCCATATCCTCACCCCCCAGATGCGCGCGGCGGGCCTGCAGCCGCACCGCCTCTCCCGCGCCAACACGTCGGACCTCTACTGGACGGTCGCGCAAATGCTCGCCCACCACACCTCCAACGGCTGCAACCTCTCCGCGGGCGATCTCTTCGGCTCCGGCACCATTTCCGCCGTAGAGGATACCGGGTGGGGCAGCCTGCAGGAGCTCAGCCTCGCCGGCCGCCGCGAGCTCACCCTGCCCAATGGTGAGACCCGGATGTTCCTCGCCGATGGTGACGAAATCACCTTCCGTGCCCATGCCGCGCGTGACGGCTACGCCACCATTGGTTTCGGCCCGTGCCGCGGGGCGGTTCTGCCGGCGCAGTGAGGGGAGGGGGCTTCCGTTCGCCATCGCTGCGCACCATCTCTGCTTGAGATGGAGGCGCGCTGATGTGGTCCAATATTGCGTTCTATACGAGCCTGGCCTTCCAGAGCGTGATCGGCGTTTTCGGCGTGCGCCTCTATGAGGAGCCGCGCTACGAGGTGATTTCCCGCCTCGATGATCGCGTCGAAATCCGCCGCTATGCGCCTCGCCTTGCCGCCGAGGTGGAGACGCAGGCGGCCGGTAAGGAGGGGGCGGATGACGCCTTCCGCCTGCTGTTCGCCTATATCTCCGGCGCCAATGAAGGCAGCGAGGGCGGCGCCAAGATTGCGATGACCGTCCCGGTCGAAATGCGCAAGGCCGAGACAATCGCCATGACCGTGCCGGTGCAAACCACGCAATCCGGCACCACGATGCGGATGCTGTTCTACCTCCCCGGCACCCTCACCGCCGCCACCGCGCCGAAGCCGGCGGACAAGCGGGTGCGGATCGTCACCGTGCCCGGCGAAACCGTCGCCACGCTGCGCTTCGCCGGATCATCCGATGCGGGCGAAGCGCGCCAGGCGGATCTGCTGGCGAGCCTGAAGCCGTCGCGCTGGCATCCGGTCGGGGCGCCGTACATGCTCGGCTATGACCCGCCCTTCGCGCTGCCCTTCCTGCGCAGGAACGAGGCGGCGGTCGCGGTTGCCGCCACGCCGTGATCGGCGGTTTCAGACCTTCGCGCGCACCTGCTCGGTGAAGGCCTTCAGCTCGGCGATCGCGCCATCCACCGTATCGGCGGAGAAGCCGACATCGAGATGGCCGACGCCGAGCGCCGAGAGGTCGCGGATATCCTGCACTACATCGCCGAGACTACCGGAGAACAGGCGCCGCTCGCCATCGCTCACCGTGGCCGGCACGCCGGCGCCGTAGCGCTGCACCCGGTAGGTGACGCCGACGGCGCCCGGGTCGCGGCCCGCCGCCGCGGTCAACTGGCGCAGCCGCGCGATGCCGTTGGCGAGGCGCTTATGGCTGTCGAGCGGATGCGAGGGGTTGGTGCCGATGGGATACCAGGCATCGCCCAGCGCCGCCGTGCGCCGCAGCGCCGGGCCCGATTCGCCGCCCACCCAGATCGGCGGATGCGGGCGCTGCACCGGCTTGGGGGCGAAATCGAGGTTCTCGAACTGAGTGTAGGTGCCCCGGAATTTCGGCGCGTCGGACGTCCACAGCTCTTTGAAGGCGGCGATGTATTCGTCCGTCACCGCGCCGCGCTCGGCGAAGGGAGGGGCGCCGAGCGCCTCGATCTCCTCCTTCAGCCAGCCGGCGCCGATGCCGACCGTGAGCCGCCCGCCCGAGAGCACGTCAATCGTCGCCAGCATTTTCGCCGTCAGCACCGGGGGGCGATGGGGCACCACCATCACCGAGGTCACCAGCCGGATGCGGTTGGTCTTGGCGGCGATATAGGTGAGCTCGATCAGCTGCTCATGCCGTGCGCCGCTGGCGCCTTTGGGGAATTCGCCGGTATCTGTATAGGGATAGCGCGTCGAGATATCGTTGGGGATCACCACGTGGTCGGAGAAGGTGAGGTAGTCGAACCCCAGCGCCTCGCCGGCGATCGCCAGGCGGGTGATGTCGGCCGCACCATAGAGGGGGCCGGCGGTGGGCATGTTGAAGCCGAATTTCATCCGCGTTCCCCTGCATTGCGTGACAACCCAGGCTAGCACACCATATGCCCCACAAGACCAGCCGGGAGACACCAACGCCATGACGCCAGCCACCGAGGATGCGGCCCTGCTCGCCCGGATCGAGGCGATGAAGCTGGCCGACCTGATGGCGGAGGCCGCCGCGCTGCGCGACGCCGCGCATGGCCGCAACGTCTCCTATTCGCGCAAGGTGTTCATCCCGCTCACCCATCTCTGCCGCGACGTCTGCCATTACTGCACCTTCGCCAAGCGCCCGCGCGCGGGGAAGGCGGCCTTCATGCCGCCCGAGGAGATCCTCGCCATCGCCCGCGCCGGGGCCGCGGCTGGCTGCACCGAGGCGCTGTTCACGCTGGGTGACAAGCCGGAGCTGCGCTACTCCGCCGCCCGCAATGCGCTGGCCGAGCTCGGCCACCCCACCACCATCTCCTATCTCACCGCCATGTGCGCCCTGGTGCTGAAGGAGACCGGCCTGCTGCCGCACGCCAATCCCGGCGTGATGACGCGGGATGAAATCGCCGGGCTGCGCGAGGTGACGGCGAGCCAGGGGATCATGCTGGAAAGCGTCTCCGAGCGGCTGTGCGAGAAGGGCGGCGTGCATTACGGCTCGCCCGACAAGCACCCCGCCGTGCGGCTGGAGACCATCCGCCTCGCCGGCGAACTCAAGGTACCTTTCACCACCGGCATCCTGATCGGCATCGGCGAAACCCGCGCCGAGCGGCTCGACTCGCTGCTGGCCATTCGCGACCTGCACCGCGCATTCGGCCACATCCAGGAAGTGATCGTGCAGAACTTCCGCGCCAAGCCCGATACCAAGGCCGCCGCCGCGGAGGAGCCCGATCTCGATGACCTGCTGTGGACGGTCGCCGCCGCCAGGCTGATCCTCGGCGCCGAGATGAACCTCCAGGCGCCGCCCAACCTCACGCCGCAGGGCTACGAGCGCATCCTCGCCGCCGGCATCAATGACTGGGGCGGCGTGTCCCCCGTCACCCCCGATCACGTGAACCCCGAGGCGCCGTGGCCGGAGATCGAGGCGCTGGCGATGCGCACCGCCTCCATGGGCAAGATCCTGGTGCAGCGCCTGCCGGTCTATCCGGAATATGCGCTGAAGCCGAAGGAGTGGCTCGCCCCCAAGGTCGCCACCCGTGTGCTGCAGGACAGCGACGCCGAGGGCCTCGCGCGCGATGACGCCTGGGCGCCCGGCCTGCCCGTGGTGCCCAGGCTCCCCAAGGTGCTCTCCGCCATGGTGGACCCGGCGGTGCGCCGCATCGTCGCCAAGGCGGCCGGCGGAAATCGGCTCGACGTGCCGGACATCCGCCGCCTGTTCGCCGCCCGCGATGTCGACTTCACCTATGTCTGCGATGCCGCCGATGCCGTGCGCCGCGAGACCGCCGGCGAGGTGGTGCGCTACGTCGTCGTGCGCAACATCAACTACACCAACATCTGCTACTACGCCTGCAAGTTCTGCGCATTCTCCAAGGGCAAGACCCACGAGAACCTGCGCGGCAAGCCCTATGATCTCGAACTCGGCGAGATCACCCGCCGCGCCGAGGAGGCCTGGGAGCGCGGCGCCACCGAAGTCTGCATGCAGGGCGGCATCCACCCCGAATACACCGGCGAAACCTATCTCGAAATTTGCCGCGCCATCCGCGAAGCCGTGCCCGGCATGCATATCCACGCCTTCTCTCCCCTCGAAGTCACCCAAGGTGCGGCCACCCTCGGCCTGCCGCTGCGCGACTACCTCCTGCGCCTCAAGGACGCCGGGCTCGGCACCCTGCCGGGCACTGCCGCCGAAATCCTCGATGACGAAATCCGCGCCGTCATCTGCCCCGACAAGATCAACACCGAGCAGTGGCTGAACGTCGTCCGCACCGCCCACCAGGTCGGCATCCGCACCACCTCCACCATCATGTACGGCCATGTCGAGACCTCGCTCGCCTGGGCGCGGCATTTGCTCCGTCTGCGCGATCTCCAGGCCGAAACCGGGGGGCTGACGGAATTCGTCGCGCTCCCCTTCGTGCACATGGAAGCGCCGATGTATCTGCGCGGCCTCGCCCGCAAAGGGCCGACCTACCGTGAAGCCATCCTCATGCACGCCGTCGCCCGCCTCGTGCTGCACCCCCTCGTGCCCAACATCCAGGCCTCCTGGGTGAAGCTCGGCCCGGACGGCGCGCTCGCCGCCCTCAACGCCGGAGCCTCGGACATGGGCGGCACCCTGATGAACGAAAGCATCTCCCGCGCCGCCGGCACCCAGCATGGCCAGGAAATGCCGCCCGAAGACATGGAAGCCCTCATCCGCCGCGCCGGCCGCACCCCCCTGCAACGCACCACCCTCTACGAACCCGCCAGCCAGGAACGCAGCGCCGCCTCCTTCAACGCGCCTGATCTCGCCCCCATCATCCTCACTCCCCCCCGCCGCCGCGTCGCCGCGGAGTAACCCGCGGCTCGTCGCCCCCCAAGCGCCGGTTCAGCCCAGGTTCCGCCGGTCAATCACTCGCCGCGCCTTGCCCAGCGACCGCTCGATCCCGCCCGGCGCGACAATCTCCACCCGCGCCGTCACCCCCACCAACTCCTTGATCCGCCCCGCCAATTCCCGCCCAGCCGCATCCGCCGCCGGCCCCATCGCCTCAGGCCGCGCCTCCACCTGCACCGCCATCGCGTCCATCCGCCCCTCCCGCGTGAGGATGATCTGGTAATGCCCGGCCAGCGCCTCGAAGCGCAGGATCTGCTCCTCGATCTGGGTCGGGAACACGTTAACCCCGCGCACGATCAGCATGTCATCCGACCGCCCGGTGATCTTCTCCATCCGCCGCATGCTGCGCGCCGTGCCCGGCAGCAGCCGGGTGAGATCGCGCGTGCGGTAGCGGATCACCGGCATCGCCTCCTTGGTCAGCGAGGTGAACACCAGCTCGCCCGTCTCCCCATCGGGCAGCACCGCACCGGTCACCGGGTCGATCACCTCCGGGTAGAAATGGTCCTCCCAGATATGCAGCCCGTCCTTGGTCTCCACGCATTCCTGCGCCACCCCCGGACCCATCACCTCGGACAAGCCGTAGATATCCACCGCATCCATGTCGAAGCTGCGCTCGATCTCCTCGCGCATCGCGTTCGTCCAGGGCTCGGCGCCGAAAATCCCGAGCTTCAGGCTGCTCGCCCGCGGGTCGAGCCCCGCCGCGCGGAAATGGTCGAGGATCGCCAGCATGTAGCTCGGCGTCACCATGATGATCTCCGGCCGGAAATCATGGATCAGCTGCACCTGCTTCTCGGTCTGCCCGCCGGACATCGGGATCACCGTGCAGCCCAGCCGCTCCGCCCCGTAATGCGCGCCAAGCCCGCCGGTGAACAACCCGTAGCCATAGGCGACATGCACCGCCATCCCCGCCCGCGCGCCGGCCGCATACATCGAGCGGGCGACGAGATGCGCCCAGGTGTCGATATCCCCCTGCGTATAGCCCACCACCGTCGGCTTGCCCGTGGTGCCGGACGACGCATGGATGCGGGCGATCTTCTCGCGCGGCACCGCGAACATGCCGAACGGGTAGTTGTCGCGCAGCGTGTGCTTGGTGGTGAAGGGGAATTTCGCGAGATCGGCCGGGCTCTTCAAATCCTCCGGATGCACGCCGGCGGCATCGAAGGCGGCGCGGTAATGCGGCACGTTGGCATAGGCGCGATGCAGGGTTACGCGCAGCCGCGCGGTCTGCAGCGCGGTGATTTCGTCGCGCGAGGCATGTTCGATCGCATCGAGGCCGGGTTGGCCGGTCATGGCGCCGCGTCCTTGAAGAACTTCGTGCCGAGGCCGCGGGAATTGCCGCGGAACTCCGCGATCACCACGCCCTCTCCCGCGGTGACCGTCACGTCATAGACGCCGCTGCGCCCGGCGCGGCTGCGCTCGGTCGCGGTGGCCAGCAGCTCCATGCCGAGTTCCCCCGGCCGCACGAAGGTGATGGCGCAATGCTGCGCCACCACCCGCTCGTTGTAGCTGTTGCAGGCGAAGGCGAAGGCGCTGTCGGCGAGGGTGAAAATGAAGCCGCCATGGCACATGCCATGGCCGTTCACCATGTCCGGCCGCACCGTCATGCGCATTTTCGAGCGGCCCGGCCCAACCTCGACGAGCGCGATGCCGAGCGACTTCGTTGCGGGATCATCCGCCCACATCGCCTCGGCACAGGCCCGCGCCATCGCCTCCGGCATCAGGCCCGCTTCCCCGTGAACTTCGGCGCCCGCTTCTCCAGGAACGCGGCGACGCCCTCCTTGTGATCGGGCGTGCGGCTCGCCTCGCCCTGATAGTCGCGTTCGAGGTCGAGCTGGGTGTCGAAGTCGTTATGCGCGGAAGCACGTAGGGACTTGCGGATCAGCACCAGCGCATGGCCTGGCATCGCGGCCAGCCGCGCGGCCATCTTGTGGCCCTCCTCGGCCAGCTTGTCGTCGTCATGCACCGCCCAGATCATCCCCCAGGCCAGCGCCTGCTCGGCCGGCACCCGCTCGGCCAGCATCGCCAGCGCCCGGGCGCGGCCTTCACCGGCGAGGCGCGGCAGCAGGAACGTGCCGCCGCAATCCGGGATCAGGCCGATCTTGGAGAATGCCTGCAGGAAATAGGCGGAGCGCCCAGCCAGCACGATGTCGCAGCCCAGCGCGATCGAGGACCCCGCTCCGGCGGCCACGCCGTTCACCACGGAGACCGAAGGCATGCGCAGATTGAACAGCCGCCGCGCGATGGGGTTCCAGGTCGCCTCGATGGAATTGCCGGCATCGCCCGAGGGTCGTTCGCCGTTCACCCGGCCGGAAAGATCGGCGCCGGCGCAGAAGGCGCGGCCTGTGCCGGTGATCATCAGGGCGCGGCAGCCCTCATCGGCTTCGGCGGCGTCGATGGCGGCGATCAGGGCAAGGCAGGTCGCCTTGTTCATCGCGTTCATCTTGTCGGGCCGGTTGATGGTGATCACCCGATAACCATCGTGGACATCGGTACGAATGGCTTCCAGCTGCGAGGCGTCGTCCATGTTTCTCTCCCTGTTCAGCCCGGCGTTTCCGCGCGAGGATGGATGCAGGATGCGTCCGTCCTGCTTTCGCTGCAACCGCCCCATCCCTCCGTGCAGCCGCCAGCACCACCACACGGGAAGGTATCCCGCGGCGGATCAGGCGACGGCGATGCCGGCGGTACATCGTCCCACCCACTGACCACACGCCGCCCGGGGCGCCGGCATCGCGCCGCGCAGACCACGATAGCGCGTGGGATGGATGCGCCGGCGCGGCAGCGCCCGCCGCCCGGCGTCATTGCGCACGCGCGCCACCTCGGCGGCCTTGCCGCGGAATCCGGCGTCGTCCAGCACGCCAGGCTCGGCGAGCATGGCGCGCATCCGCGCCAGCCGCAGCATTTCGGCGTGCAGGCGGAAGCGGCGGCGATGGTTGGGTGGCAGCGCGTCGTGGCGGCGGCGCAGTTCGACAGCCCGTGCGCCCAACACCCCGTCCAGCACCAGCACCAAATGCCGCAGGATGCGGAGCAGGAGGGTGTGGAAGGGAGAGGGGCGGGGTGACATGGCGGCCTTTCATGCAGGAGTTAAGTTCTATATATGTTCTCACAACCGCCGCGCCAAGGCAAGAAATTTCTTCTTGCCCCTCCAAATTTCTCCCGGCCTGCCACGACCCCTGGCCCGGCGAATATACCCGGCTTGCCCTCGCGCCGCAGGGCAGCCCATCCTACACCGAACCACACACGCCGCCCGGCCGATCGCCGTGCAGGAGACACCATGCCCTTCGCCCTCAACCGCCTCGGCCAGATCGCGCTGCAAGTCACCGACGTCGATCGCGCCGAAGCCTTCTATCGCGACGTGCTCGGCCTGCGGCACCTCTTCCGCTTCGGCGAGGTGACCTTCTTCGATTGCCAGGGCGTGCGGCTGATGATCGAGCAAGTGGCGGGGGAGGGTTACGTGAACCGCGCCTCGCCGCTCTACTTCACGGTGGCCGATATCACGCTCGCCGTGCGCGAATTGATGGCCCGCGAGGTGGAGTTCGCCGACCCGCCGCATCTGATCGCCCGCATGGACGACCATGATCTCTGGATGGCCTTCTTCGTCGACCCCGATGGCCATATCCTGGCGCTGATGCAGGAAGCCCCGAAAGACTACGTGCCGCCGCGGGTGTAATCCCCTCGCCTGTCATTGCGAGGCGCAGCCGAAGCAATCCATCCCACCGCCGCGCGACACCTGCCCAGCCATGGATTGCTTCGGCTGCGCCTCGCAATGACAGGGATGCGGTGCCAATGGCTTCACGCCGCGCGGCATCGTCCGAGTTTTGCGCCCTTTCAGCCCAGGCGTTTCCGCGCGAGGATAGCCGTGGGATGGGTCTGGCGCCCCTTCGCTGCACCCATCCATCAGAAGAGACCTTCGACCCAATTTCGATCGGACTGCACTGTCGGCAACCAAACCATCCAATCCCGGATGCCCTAGCAGGGGTTGTGCGACGCGGGAGCACAGCATGGCCAAGGGCAAGATTATTCGGTCTTCGTATATTTCGGCGGTCATTGAGGATATGGAACATGTGTCTCTCATGTTACGTGAAAGGAATAATCTCTCGGATACGCAGACAATATTCGCCAATACGCTGCTGTTATGGATCGATGCGGTCAGAGTTATCCGCGAAAGGACCCCAAGACACTCAAACCGCGTACCCGATACGGCCCTTCTAAAACCGGCCAAACTTAATTCTCTGTGGGATGAACAGGGTGTGACCAATGCGTGGCACACGTATTTCGACGGCCTTAAGGGGGCGTCCCAGAAAAGTATCAGAAGAGTAGCATCCACTGTTGCTAACGCGGCGAACTCATATGTTCGTCGATCAGAGGATTGGGCAGGTCTATCCGATAATCTATTGTCCCGCTTCGAGGGACTTGTTAATCAAGGTACCCCCGAATGCGATATCAAGGTCCTGCGGGTTGCCCTCGTTAAGACATTCGCCCAGGCAGGGGTCAAGTCTGAGGACTCATTGCGAGTTTTCGCCGGCCGGGCATCCAGCGCCGGCACCCGGTATAAAGAGCTCCGAGAGGCTGCAAAGGCCGCTAGGGCGCTCCCGGACAGGCCGGATACCAGGAGCTTCGCTCTCAACCGCCTCGGCCAGATCACCCTAAAGGTCGCCGATGTGGACCGTGCCGAGGAATTCTATCGCGACAAGCTCGGCCTGTCGCATGTGTTCCGCTGTGGCGTGGAGACGTACTTCGATTGCCAGGGGGTGCGGCTGAAGATCGAAGAGGTCATTGAGGCGGACGAAATCAAACGCGACGGCCCGCTCTGCTTTACGGTGGTGGATATCAAGCTAGCCGTCCGCGAACTTGAGGCCCGCGAGGTCACCTTTCTCAACCCGCGGCTCCAGGTCACCCCCATGGAGGACCGTGACCTTTGGATGGCCTGCTTCAGCGACCCCGACGACCACCCCCTCGCCCTGATGCAGGAAGTCCCGAAGGACTCCGAGCCGCCGGAGGTGTGATCCCCCACCCATCATTGCGAGGCGCAGCCGAAGCAATCCATCCCGCCACCACGTGACACCCGCCCGGCCCCCGTTCAGAACCGCTCCACCCAGGGCCGCACCTCGACCTCCCAGCTCCAGGCGCTGCGATGCTGATGCATCACGTGCCAGTAGGTCTCGGCGATGGCATCGGGGTCGAGCAGCGAATCCGGCGCCTCATTGGGCACCGGCCGCGCATCCGAGCGGATGCCGCCATCGATGACGAAATGCGCGACATGCACGCCCTGCGGGGACATCTCGCGCGCCATGGATTGCGCAAGTCCGCGCAGCGCGAACTTGCCCATCGCGAAGCTCGACGAATTGGCGAACCCCTTCACCCCCGCCGTGGCGCCCGAGAGCAGGATCGCCCCCTGCTTGGCCGGCAGCATCCGCCTGGCCGCCTGCTGGCTGACCAGGAAGGCGCCGAACGCCGTCACCTCCAGCCCCTTGCGCACCGCCTCGGGGTCGAGATCCACCACCGCGCCGCGCACCCGGCCGGAGGCGTTGTAGACCACCACATCCGGCGCGCCCTGGCGGGCATCCACCGCCTCGAACATCGCCGCCACCGCCGCCGGGTCGGCGGCATCGCAGGCATGGGCCACCGCCCCGGTCTCGGCGCACAGGCTGTCGAGCTTGTCGATCCGCCGTGCCGCCACCGTCACCGCGATGCCGTTGCGGGCGAAGAGGCGGGCGAGGGAGGCACTCAGCCCCGGCCCGGTGCCGACGATCAGCGCGCTGCGATAAGCCATGCAAATCTCCATTGCGAAGGGGTGCCCTGGCGAACCCGGGCGCGTGACCCTACGTTGTCCGTCAGAAACAGGGAAGGACGCCGCCATGGATGCCACGCCACCGACCGCCCGCATCGATATCATCTCGGACGCGATCTGCCCGTGGTGCTACATCGGCAAGCGCCAGCTCGAACGCGCCCTGCCCATGCTGGCCAAGGATGGGCTGGTGTTCGACGTGCATTGGCACCCCTTCCAGCTCAACCCCGACATGCCCGCCGAGGGCGTCGAGCGCGCCGAATACCGCCGCCAGAAATTCGGCTCCGAGGAGCGCATCCGCGAGATCGACGCAAGGGTGAAGGCGGCCGGCGCCGCGGTCGGCCTCGACATCCGCCATGACCTCATGCTCCGCACCCCCAACACGGTGAACGCCCACCGGGTGATCTGGCTTGCCGGCCAGCTCGGCGTGCAGGATGCCGTGGTCGAGGCGCTGTTCCGCGGCTTCTTCACCGAGGGCGCCGATATCGGTGACCCCGCGACCCTCGCCCGCATCGGCGAGGCCCACGGCATTCCCGAGGGCCGCATCGCCGCCATGCTGGCGGGCGATGAGGGGCTCAAGGTGGTGCTCTCCGAGGACGATCTCGCCCGCCGCTCCGGCATCAACGGGGTGCCGAGCTTCATCATGAAGGGCCATGTGCTGTTCTCCGGCGCCATGCCGGCCGAAACCATGGCCGAGGCCTTCACCCAGGCCTGGAGCATCCTCAGCAAGCAGGCGGCCTAGCGCCGGTCCGGCGATCTCGGAGTCCGAAGAGTGAAAGATTCACCACAGAGACGGTAAGACAGTGAGGGAGCTGGGGCGGGATCAAGGCTTAAGCGCCTCACTGCCTTACTGGCTCTGTGGTGCACCTTCCTGCAACTCGCCCCGCGGCACCGGCGCCAGCGTGGCAATCCCCGCACCGCCGAGCGTTACCACCCAATCATAACCGTGGAGCTGTCCGGGGCGGACGGTGGCGATATCGATCGCCCCGCCATTCTGGTCGGCCAGCGCCTGAAACGCGGCGGTCAGCAGCACCGGCTGCTGGCTCGGCTCGTCGAACAACAGCGGCCAGAAGGCGCGGCGCTCGATCATCAGCAGTGCGGGCAGATGGGTGTCGGTGCGGATGCCGTTGGAGAGGATCCGCCCGAGCGGCCCCGGCGGCCGCGCTGAGGTGGCGACGAACACCTTGGCGCCCGGCGGCACCTCGGCGATCAGCGCGCGGAAATCGGCGAGATCGCCCCGCCATCCCCACCACGCCACCGCCAGCACCGCCATCCGCACCGCCACCAGCGCGCCAAACCCCACCATCCCCGCCCGCCCCATCCTCGGCCTAAGCCCGGCGAACAGCAGCAGCACGGCCATGAAGGCGAAGCGGGTGTCGAGCGACTGGGTGCCTTTGAACGCATAGGGCGACACCGCGAACAGCAGCGCGAGCCCCGCCAGCGCGATCCCGACCCCCGCCGGCACGTCCAGCCGCCGCCCCACGGCCGCGGCGATCAAATAGGCCGCCACCGCCAGCGCCGTCAGCAGATCGAGCCACAGCACATAGCCGGTGAAGGGTGCCAGCAACTGCGCCAGCTTCGCGCCGAGCGGCAGATACTCCGTGGGCGCCGTCACCGCCCCGAGCGGCGCCAGCGCATAGAGCAGGGCAGGGGGCAGAGCGATCGGCACCAGCACCAGCAACGGACGCACCGACCGCCCCCGCCAAGCCAGCGCCGCCTGATGCCCGCCGATCAGCACCAGCGCGAACACCACCCCCATCAAATGGCAGAAAAACAGCGCCGCGATCCCCAAGGCGGTCAGCAGAACCGGCCCCCGCGCGATCCACAGCGCCGCCAGCAGCAGCGCACCCCCCAGCCCGGCGACGAAATTCAGGAACCCCAGCAGAAACGCCCCGGCCGGCAGCACCAGCGCACTCGCCAGCGCCCAAGCTGATACCCGGCCGAACAGCGCGCGCTGCATCGCCAGCACGCCGGCGAAGGGCAGCAGCAACACGATCCCCAGCAGCACCCGCCCACCCACATGCACCGGCAGCAGCCACAGCAGCGGCGGCCCGATCACGTCGATCGCGAGATTGGGGATCACCCCCCAGTTCACCCTGAACATCGGCGCCAGAATTGGGTCCGCCGCCCCCCGCGCCAGCAGAAACAGCCGGGCGAGGTGGTTCGGGTAGTCCACCAGCGGCGGCACATCGGCGATCAGCAGCGGCGCCAGCAGCAGCGCGGCGACGAGGCCGATCGCCAACCGCATCGCGTTACGCCAAAGCGGCGCTGGCGAGCCCGAGATAGTCATCCGCCTCCAACGGCCCCACCAGCGACAGCGTCGGCGGTGCCGCGAAAATACGGCGCGCGGTGGCGACGAGATCGGCGATCTCCACCTTGCGCACCGACGCCATATCCTCCGCCGGCCCGCGCGCGGTGCCATGGCGGAAAAACTGCCCGGCGAGATACATGCCCAACTGGAACGGCCGCTCCTTCACGCTCGCCAGTTCCGCCAGCATCGTGTTGCGCGCCCGCATGAAATCGCGCCCCTCGATTTCCTCGCCGCAGCGTTTCGCCGCCGCGCAGGCCACCGTGATCACCTCGCGCAGATTATCCGGCGTCATCCCCGCCTGGATGGCGAATACCCCGGAATCGCTGCCATGGCTGGAGCCGGAGCCCACCCCGTAGACCAGCCCGCGCTTCTGCCGCACCTCCTGGAACAGTGGCGAGGACATGCCGGCCCCCAGCGCAAGCGAGAGCAGCTTGTGGTCAAGAAACCCCGGCGCATCGATCGCCACCGACGGGAAGCCGAGCGCCATGTTCACCTGGCGGAAATCCGCCCGCGTATGCACCGCCTGCCCGCCGACATAGATCGGCTTCTCCCGCGCGCCCTCGCCGAGCCCTGCCGGAATGGCGGCGAAATGCGTCTCAACCTGGCGGCACAGCCAGGCGTGCTCGATATCCCCGGTCGCCACCACCACCATCCGCCCAGTCGCGTAGTGCCGGCCGACGAAGCCGATCAGCGCCTCCCGCGTCATCGCCGCCACCACCTCGGGGCTGCCCAGGACCGGGCGGCCCATGGGCTGGTTGGGATAGGCGGTGGCGATGAACCCCTCGCTGCACAGGCTGCCCGGATCGTCGTTCTTGCGCGCGATCTCCTGCGCGATCACCGCCCGCTCCATCGCCACGTCAGCGTCATCGAAGCGGGACGCGGTCAACACATCGCCGAGGATTGCCAGCGCGTCGCCCAGCGCGTCCTTCAGCCCGGTGATGTGGTAGGCCGTCATCTCCTGCGAGGTGAAGGCGTTGATCTGCGCGCCCAGGCACTCCACCTCGACGGCGATATCGAGCGCGCTGCGCGTCGCAGTGCCCTTGAAGGCCATGTGTTCGAGGAAATGCGCGATCCCGCTCTGCTCCGGCGTCTCATCGCGCGAGCCGGCGCGCACCACCACCATCACCGCCGCCGATTCGAACTCCGGCAGGCGGGCGGAAATCACCGTCAATCCGTTGGACAACGCCGATTGTTCGATCTGCATGGACAACTCCTCCGCGGCAGCGTCTGGCCAGCGCCCCCGAGGGCGATCTAGTGTCCCGCAACCGTCCAGGATGCAAGCAATCATGACCGACGCCGCCACACCCGACGCCCCGCGCAGCTTCGAATCCCGCCATGAGGGCGCGTTCGGCGGCCGCTCCATCACCTATCGCTGCCTCGCCGGCGAGACCCACCTGGCGGACGCCAAGGGCGCCAAGCGGGCCAGCATCTTCAGCTTCTCCTACCTCGCCGAACCCCAGGGCGATCCGGCTGCCCGTCCGGTGGTGTTCGCCTTCAACGGCGGCCCCGGATCCGCCTCGCTGTGGCTCCATATGGGCGCCATGGGCCCGCTGCGCGTGGTGGTGCCGTCCGACGCCGGGCATGCCGGCCTCGCGCCCTACCGGGTCGTCGCCAACCCGCTCTGCCCGCTCGACATCGCCGACATCGTGTTCATCGACCCGCCGGGCACCGGCTATTCCCGCATGATCGGCGAGGCCAAGCCCGAGGATGGCTGGGGGCTGGAGCAGGATGCCGATATCATCGGCAAGTTCGTCCAGGCCTGGCTCACTGCCCATCGCCGCTGGGCCTCGCCACGCTATCTCTGCGGCGAAAGCTACGGCACCACCCGCGCGGTCGCGGTCGCCGGCCGGCTCGGCGCCGGGCTGGGCGCGCTGGCGTTCAACGGGCTCGGGCTGATTTCCGTGGTGCTGGATTTCCACACCGTGCGCTTCGAGCCCGGCAACCCGCTGCCCGATATCTGCGCCTTGCCGACCCTCGCCGCCACCGCCCTGCACCACGGCCTCGCCGTGGCGGAAGATCGCGACGCCTTCATCGAGGCCGCACGCGTTTTCGCGGTGGAGCAGTATCTCCCCGCCTTGGTCGCCGGCTCCCGCCTCGATGACGCCCGCCGCCGCGCGGTGGCCGAACGGCTCGCGGCCTTTACCGGCCTCTCGGTCGACTGGCTGCTGCGCACCCGCCTGCGCATTGAGCCCGCCCGCTACCGCCGCGAAGTGCTGCGCGATCGCGGCATCTCCCTCGGCCGCTTCGACACCCGCTACACCGGCCGCGACAACGATGCCGCCGGCGAGGTGCCGGAGAACGACCCCTCCTCCTACGCCGTCGGCCCCGCCTATATCGCCGCGATGAATGACCACCTCACCCGCGCGCTGGCGATCGACTGGGAGCGCCCCTACGTCAACGTCAACCGCGAAGCCGGCCAGAAATGGGACTGGAAGGCGACGCTGCCGGAGGGCGCCACCCGCTGGCCGGCCGCCGTCAACGTCGCCCCCACGCTTGGGCGGCTGCAGCGGGAGAACCCCGGCCTCAAGGTGTGGATGGCCAATGGGCTCTACGACCTCGCCACCCCCTTCTTCGCCGCCGAAACCACCGCCGCCGGCAACGGCATCGACGCGGCGGCGATCAGCATGACCTATTACGCTGCAGGCCACATGATGTACCTCCACGAACCCTCGCTGGAGGCGCTCATGGCGGATATGCGGCGCTGGCTGGCGGTGCCCTGACGCGCGAGCCTAAAGCGGAATCGGGCTGACCCGGATCATCTCGCCGTGGCGGGTCTCGCCCGGCATGCACATGTCGGCGAGGCGCACGGCGACGTCGGCGGGTTGCGGGATCTTGCTTTGGTCCTCGCCGGGGAAGCCGACGCGGCGCAGCGCTGTCGCCACCGGCCCGGGGTCGGCCAGGTTCACCCGCAGCGTCGATTCGCGGGTCTCGGCCGCCCAGCTCAGCACCAGATGATGCAGTGCCGCCTTGGTGGCGCCGTAGATGCCGAAATAGGCGCCGGGGTTCATCACGATGCGGCTGGTGACGAACACCGCGCGGCCATGCGGCGCGTTCAGCAGCAACGGCGCGCAGGTGCGGATCAGCCGCCAATTGGCGCTGATGTTCACCGCCACTGCCTCGTTCCAGTCGCTGTCCTGGATATGCGGCACCGGGGTGAGCACGCCGAGCGTGCCGGCATTGGCGAGCAGGATATCGAGCCGGCCGAAGCGTTCGAACAGGCTCGGGCCGATGCTGTCGAGTGCCGCGCCGTCGGTGAGGTCGAGCGGGAGCAGGGTCGCGGTGCCGCCGGCGGCGCGGATGGCGTCATCGGTCTCCTCGAGCCCGCCCTGGGTGCGGGCGGCGATGACGGCATGGATGCCGCGGCGGGCGAGTTCCACCGCGGTCGCAGCCCCAATGCCGCGGCTCGCGCCGGTGACCAGCGCGACGGGAGTCGGATGCGCCATGCTCAGTGCTGCTCGGTCAGCAGGCTGAGCTGACGGCCGTCGTTATCGTCCATGTCGGGCAGCGGGATCGGGTATTCGCCGCTGAAGCAGGCGTCGCAATATTGCGGCTTCTCGGCGTTACGGCCGGCATGGCCGAGGGCGCGATACAGCCCGTCCTTGGAGATGAAGGCCAGGCTATCGGCGCCGATCAGGGCCGCCATCTCATCGACGGAATGCCGCGAGGCGAGCAGCTTGCCGCGCTCGGGGGTGTCGATGCCGTAGAAGCAGGAATGGGTGGTGGGCGGCGAGGAGATGCGCATATGCACCTCGGCGGCGCCGGCGGCGCGCACCATTTCGACGATTTTGCGCGAGGTGGTACCACGCACAATGCTGTCATCCACCAGCACCACCCGCTTGCCGGCCAGCACGGAGCGGTTTGCGGAGTGCTTCAGCTTCACGCCGAGATGGCGGATGGTGTCGGTCGGCTCGATGAAGGTGCGGCCGACATAGTGGTTGCGGATGATGCCGAGTTCGAACGGGATGCCGCTCTCGGCCGCATAGCCCATGGCGGAGGGCACGCCCGAATCGGGCACGGGGACGATCACGTCGGCCGGCACGTGGCTTTCGCGGGCGAGTTCGACGCCGATGCGCTTGCGCGCGTCATAAACCGGCATGCCCTCGACGATGGAATCCGGCCGGGCGAAGTAGATGTATTCGAACACGCAGAAGCGCGGCGCCGCGCGGTTGAACGGCTTAATGGAGCGCACCCCGGCGTCATCGATGATGATGATCTCGCCCGGCTCCACATCGCGCACGAATTCGGCGCCGATGATGTCGAGCGCGCAGGTCTCGCTGGTGAGCACCCAGCTGGCGGACTGGTCGGCGTGGTTGACGCGGCCGAGGATCAGCGGTCGCACGCCGAGCGGATCGCGCACGCCGATCAGGGAGTTTTCGGTCAGCGCGATCAGGGCGTAGGCGCCGATCACCTGCTTCAGCGCGTCGATCAGCCGGTCCACCACGGTGGAGTAGAGGCTGATGGCGATGAGGTGGATGAACACCTCCGAGTCAGTGGTGGACTGGAACAGGCAGCCGCGGCGCACCAAAGCGCGGCGCAGGGCGGTGGCGTTGGTGAGGTTGCCGTTATGGCCCACCGCGAGGCCGCCGAACTCGAAGTCGGCATAGAGCGGCTGCACGTTGCGCAGCACGGTGTCGCCGGTGGTGGCGTAGCGGTTATGGCCGATGGCGCGGGCGCCCTTCAGCGCGCCGATGACGCGGGCATCGCCGTAATTGTCGCCCACCAGGCCCATGCCGCGATGGGAGTGGAAGCGGCTGCCGTCATGGGTGACCATGCCCGTCGATTCCTGGCCGCGATGCTGGAGCGCATGCAGGCCGAGCGCGGTGAGGGCCGCGGCATCGGGGTGGTTCCAGATGCCGACGACGCCGCACTCCTCGTGCATCTTGTCGTCATCATG
>CAIPLM010000123.1 GCA_903865895.1 uncultured Rhodospirillales bacterium
ATCACCCATAACCGGTGTTCCAGATCCTTCGCAGCCTTCCGCGTCGAGGTCCTCACCTTCCTGCGCCACACCGTCCAGCAAAACTGGGCCACGCTCTATGACACCATCACAGACACCTTCAGAGTCAGAGACCCAGCACTTTTCCGAATCCTCAAGTGAAGGGAGGATTGGTTCCTTTTTTCAAAAAAGAACCCCTTCCTGTCTTCCCAAGTGCGCGTTCAGTCCGCCGCCGCCCCCATCTTGTCCGCCAGCGTCGGCAGGCGCACGCGGGTGCGCGGGGCCAGGGCGCGTTGCAGACGTTCGAGATAGAGGTAGATGACGGGCGTGGTGTAGAGCGTCAGGATCTGCGAGAGCGCCAGCCCGCCGACCATCGCGTAGCCGAGCGGCCGGCGCAGTTCGGAGCCAGGTCCCTCGCCGAACATCAGCGGCAGGCCGGAGAGCAGGGCGGCCATGGTGGTCATCATGATCGGGCGGAAGCGCATCAGGCAGGCCTGGCGGATGGCGTTGAACGGCGTCTCGCCATCCTTTCGCTCGGCGGAGATCGCGAAGTCCACCATCATGATGCCGTTCTTCTTCACAATGCCGATCAGCAGGATGATGCCGATCAGCGCGACCAGGCTGAGGTCGTAGCCGAATATCATCAGCATCAGCAGCGCGCCGACGCCGGCCGAGGGCAGGGTGGAGAGAATGGTCAGCGGCAGGATGTAGCTTTCGTAGAGCACGCCAAGGATGATGTAGACGGTCACCAGCGCGGCGGCGATCAGATAGGGCGTCGAGGCGGTCGAGGCCTGGAAGGCCTGGGCGGTGCCCTGGAAGGTGCCCTGCAACGCGACGGGGGTGCCGATTTCCCGCACCGCCTTCTTCACCGCCTCCACCGCATCGCCGAGCGCGACGCCCTGGGCGAGGTTGAAGGACAGCGTCACCGCCGGGAACTGCATCTGATGGCCGATCGACAGCGGCGCCACACGGGTGTTGTCCACCTTTACGAAGGTGGAGAGCGGCACCGCCTGCCCGGTGTTGGATTTCACGAACAGCTTGTCGAGCACCGCGAGGCTCGCGCGCTCCTCGGGCAACACCTCCATGATCAGCTTGTAGGTGTTGATCTGGGTGAAATACTGCGTCACCTGCCGCTGGCCGATCGCATCGTACAGCGTGTCGTCGATCACCTGCGGCTGGATGCCGAAGCGCGCGGCGGCGTCACGGTCGATGGTGAGCACGGCGGTGGTGCCGCCGGATTGCTGGTCGGTGGCGACGTCACGCAGCTCGGGCAGGCCGCGCAGCTTGCCCAGCACGCGCGGCGCCCAGGAATAGAGCTCGCCGACATCGGGGTGCTGGAGCGTATACTGGTACTGCGTCTTGGAGGCACGGCCGCCGACGCGCACATCCTGCCCCGCCTGGAGGAAGAGCTGGGCGCCCTCGACGCGGGCGAGCTTGGGCCGCAGCCGGGCGATCACCTGCTGGGCGGTGGCGTGGCGTTGCTCCCAGGGCTTGAGCGAGATGAAGAACTGGCCGTTATTCCCGGTCCGCCCGCCGGCCGAACCGACATTGGAAGAGTAGTTCTCGATCGCCGGATCGCTCAGCAGCACGGCACCGAGGGCAAGCTGGAGCCGCGCCATCTCCTGGAAGGATACATCCTGCGCGCCCTCGGAGATGCCGATGATTACGCCGTTATCCTGCTCGGGGAAAAAGCCCTTGGGGATCGTCACGTAGAGATAGCCGGTCACGCCGAGGGTGGCGAAAAACACCAGCAGGGTGGCGAAGCGGAAGCGCAGCGCGATATCGAGCGTGCGGCGATAGCCCCCGAGCAGCAGGTCGAACCCCTTCTCGATGAAGCGGTAGACGAAGCCGTGCTTGTCATCGCCATGGTGCAGGAAGCGCGAGCACATCATCGGCGTCAGCGTCAGCGACACGACCGCCGAGACCACCACCGCGATGGTCACCGTGACGGCGAATTCGCGGAACAAGCGGCCGACGATGCCGCTCATCAGCAGCAGCGGGATGAACACCGCGATCAGCGAGGCGGAGATCGAGACGATGGTGAAGCCGATTTCGCTGGCGCCCTTGATCGCCGCGTCCATCGGCCGCTCGCCTTCCTCGATATGGCGGAAGATGTTCTCCAGCATCACGATCGCATCGTCGACCACGAAGCCGACAGAGATGGTGAGCGCCATCAGCGAGAGGTTATCGAGGCTGTAATCGAGCAGGTACATCACCGCGAAAGTGCCGATCAGCGCGATCGGCACGGTGATGGAGGGGATGATGGTCGCCCACACATTGCGCAGGAACAGGAAGATCACCATCACCACCAGCCCCACGCTCAGCATGAGCGTGAACTGCACCTCCTCGACCGAGGCGCGGATGGTGGTGGTACGGTCCATCACCACCTTGACCTGGATCGACGGCGGGATCGCGGATTGCAGCCGCGGCAATTGGCCGCGGATGAGGTTGACCGTCTCGATGATATTGGCGCCGGGCTGCTTGAAGATGACGAGCTGCACGCCGAGCTTGCCGTTCTGATGGCCGGCCTGGAGCACGTTTTCCGCGTCATCGATCGCCTGGCCGATGTCGCGCACCCGGATCGGCGCGCCGTTGCGATAGGCCAGCACCAAGTTGTTGTAGTCCTTCGCCTGCACCAGCTGGTCATTGGCGTAGACGGTGAAGCTGCGCCGCTCGCCATCGATGGTGCCCTTGGGGCTGTTGGCGGTGGAGACCAGCAGGGTTTGCCGCGCATCTTCCAGCGTCAGCCCCATGGAGGCCAGCCGCGCCGGGTCGATCTGCACCCGCACGGCGCGCTTGCGCTCACCGCCGATGAACACCTGGGAGACGCCGGAGATGGTGGAGATCTGCTGGGCCAGGATGTTGTCCGCCCAGTCATTGGTCTCGATGATCGGCAACTCGTCGGACTGCACGGCGATGATCAGGATCGGGCTGTCGGAGGGGTTGACCTTCCAGAAGGTCGGCGGCGCCGGCAGGTTGCGGGGCAGCTGGCCGGTGGCCGAGGTCATCTTGGCCTGCACGTCGAGCGCCGCGGCATCGATGTTGCGGTCAAGGTCGAACTGGATGGTGATGGAGGTGCCGCCCAGAACCGACGTCGACGTCATCTGCGCGACGCCCGGGATCTGCGCGAATTGTCGCTCCAGCGGCTGCGCCACCGCGGTGGCCATGGTCTCGGGGCTCGCGCCGGGGAAGCGGGCATTGACGTTAATGGTGGGGAATTCGACGCGCGGCAGCGGCGCCACCGGCAGCAGCGGGTAGGCGGCAAGCCCCACCAGCACGATCGCGGCCATCAGCAGCGAGGTGCCGACCGGGCGGCGGATGAACGGAGTGGAAATGCTCATAGGCCGGTCACTCGCTGCGTTGGGGGTTTCAGCTGGCGGGCTTGGCTTGGGTCGGCACGACGCGGACGCCGTTTTGCAGGCGGGACTGGCCGTTCACCACCACTTGCTGGCCCTCTTCGAGGCCGGAGGCAATGATAGCGGTCTGTCCGTCATCCTGCCCGATCTTCACCGGGGTCAGTGCCACGGTGTTGTCGGGCTTGACGACATAGACGAAGAGATTGGCAGGGCCACGCTGCACCGCAATAGACGGCACGACCAGCGACCCCTTTTTCAATTCGGTTTGCAGCCTGGCATTGACAAACTGGCCCGGCCACAGCTTGGTCTCGGCGTTCTCGAACCGGGCCTTGAGCTTGATGGTGCCGGTCGTGACGTCCACCGTGTTGTCGGTGGTCATCAACTCCCCAGTGGCCAGCAGCGTCTTGTCGTCGGCGGAGTAGGCCGCCACCGGCAGCTTGCCGGCCGTCATATTGGTGCGCACCGCGGGCAACGCATCCTGCGGCAGGTTGAATACCACCGTGATCGGGCGCGTCTGCGCGATGGTGGCGATGCCGATGCCCGTCGTGTCTGCCGCGCGGACCACGTTACCGGGATCGATCAGGCGCAGGCCCATGGTACCATCGAAGGGCGCGGTGATCATCGTGTAGTCGACGTTGACCTTGGCCGCGGCGATGTTCGCATCATCGGCCCGCACCTGCGCCTCCAGCGCACGCACCGCGGCGGTACGCTGGTCGACCACCTGCTGCGTGATCGACTGGGTGCGCACCAGTTCGAGGCCACGCTGGTAGTCCAGCCGCGCGCTGGTAAGGTTGGCCTCGTCCTGCGCCTTCTTGGCGATCGCCTGCTCCAGCACGGCCTGGTAGGGCCGCGGGTCGATCAGCACCAGCGCGTCGCCGCGTTTGACCTCCTGACCCTCCTGGAAAAATACCTTCTCGAGCGTTCCATCCACCCGGCTGCGGATCAGCGCGGTCTGCATCGCCTGCACCACGCCGATATTGCGCAGCAGAATGGGGACGTCGGCCCGGGACACGTTGACCACGGTGACCGGCACCGCCGGGGGCCCCGATGGGGCCGGGGCGGCCGGCGTTTGCGCCGCCAGCGGCACGGCGTAGCCCGCCAGTGCCAGGGCCAGCATGGCGCCGCCCAGCTTCGGTATCCAAGACCCGCCCAACCGCTCGACCATCGTCACTCCCGTTCAACGCCGCCCGCAACACCACATGAACCACCGATCACGCAAAAAGCCGACGCGCGCGCCGGCTCCCTGATGGTTCACATCCCCATGACGGCCCATTGTCGCCGATTGTTCCTCGCCATTCCAGAGGCATCTGGTCCGGATTAACGGGAATCCGAGCCTTCCCGGCGGATTTGTGCGCCGCGTCAATCCACCGGCAGGCCCAGCGCGTCACGGAACCGGGCGGTCAGCCGCGCCCCATCACGGATCGGCAGGAAGCGCGGCACCTCGGCGGCGGAGATCTTCACCACCGCGAACACCGCCTCCTGGCGCACCCGGGCGCGCAGGGCGGGGATGTCCTCCCACGCCGTGACCGTGCAGCTATTGGCCCAGCCGCAGCCGGCCGCCACCGCGGCGAGATCGGTGCCGAGGCCGGTATGGCTCGCCTGATGGCCGGTTTCGCCGAATTGGGCGTTGTCGAGCACAACGATCGCGAGGTTTGGCAGCCGCTTGGCGGCGATGGTGGACAGCGCGCCCATGCCCATCAGCGCCTCGCCGTCACCGGTGATCACCAGGACACGGCGGGTTGGCTGCGCGATAGCGAGGCCGAGCCCGATCATCGCGGCGCCGCCCATGGCGCCCCACAAATAGAAATTCTCCGGCCGGTCGCCGGCCGCCCCGGCATCGTAGGTGGAGGAACCGAGTCCGGTCACCACCAGCAGTTCGCCGCCCGGCGTATCGCCCGGGTCACGCAGGAGTTCGGCCACTACGGCGCGTCGATCAAGAGCCATCACTTCACCCATACTTTCGCGCCGATCAGCCGCTGCGAGAGCAGAACCGCGACCGGAATGCAGCTGTCGAAGGCGAACTTAGCGCTCGCCGCCACCACGTCCACCACCTCGTCCGCGCGGTCCGCCCGGCGGACATGCACGCCGGCGGCCTTCAGCACCGCCTCGGTCGCCGAGCCCATCGGCACCTGCCACGGGTTGAACTCGCCCCACTCGCCCCGCATCGTGATGATGGTGAAGAACGGCATGCGGCAATTGATCGGCAGCGAGAGCATGTTGATGCAGTTGCCGACACCGGAGGACTGCATCAGCAGCGCGGTGCGCTGGCCGCCGAGATAGGCCCCGGCCGAGAGCGCGATGCCCTCCTCCTCGGTGGTGAGCACCACCGCCGCCATGTCGTTATCGGCGTGCGCGCGTTCGATCAGCCGGGCATGCCCGGCATCCGGCACGTAGCCGATCTGCGCCACCCCCGCCGCCTTCAGCGCCGCGTAGACGCCGTCCTGCCAGCTCTGCTCCGTCATTCCATGCCCTCCATCGCCCTGTTCTGCCAAGGACGGCGCGGCAGGGCAATTCCCCCGCGGGATGGCCGCCTATCCCGCGTAGCAGCCGGCCTGGCGGCCGCGCTCGCGGGCGAGCGACAGAACCAACTCGCAGGCCGGCATGGCATGGCCGGTCGCCTCGCCGAGTTCCACCACCGCGCCGAGCAGGGCGTCGATCTCCAGCGGCCGGCCGCGTTCGAGGTCCTGCAGCATGGAGGTCTTGTGGGCGCCAACCTCGGAGGCGCCGTCGAGCCGCTTTTCCAGCGTGATGGCGAAGCGCACGCCGAGGGCCCCGGCCACCGTCTGGGCCTCGGCCATCATGGCACGGCAGGTGGCCCGCAGATCCGGCCTGGTGGTGATGATGTCGAGCGTCGCGCCGGTCAGCACCGAAATCGGGTTATAGCAGAGGTTGCCCCATAGCTTGACCCAGATCTCGTCGCGGATTTTCGGCCGCACCGGCGCCTTGAGGCCGGCGGCGATCAGTGCCTTGGACAGCGCCTCAACGCGCGGGCTGCGGCTGCCATCTGGCTCGCCGAGGCTGAAGCGGTCGCCATAGGTGTGTTGGATGACGCCGGGTTCCGGCACCTCGGCGGCGGGGTAGACGACGCAGCCGATCGCCTGGGCGGGCGGCAGGACGTCCCACAGCTTGCCACCGGGATCGACATTTTCCACCCGGCGATCGCGATACGGGCCGTCGAGCCCATAGAAATACCAGTAGGGCACGCCGTTGATGCCGGTCACCAAGGCGCTCTGCGGCCCCATCATGCGCGCGATATCGGGCGCCGCGGCGGGCAACGAATGCGCCTTGAGGGTGACGAACACGTAGTCCTGAATGCCCGCCTCCCCAGCATCGCCGACGCAACGCGGGTGCACCACGGTTTCGCGGCCCTCCTCGCGCAGCGTCACCCCATTTTCCCGCATCGCCGCCAGATGCGGGCCGCGGGCGATGAAGGTGACGTCGGCGCCGGCGGCGGCGAGCTTGGCGCCGAGATAGCCGCCGATGGCGCCGGCGCCGAAAATGGCGATTTTCATGATAAGCTCCGGGAAGGAAGGGCTTTTTTTTTGAAAAAAAGAAGCAAAAAACTCTTATCCGATGGGATCTCGCGATCTTGGGCGAAGGGGTGTGCGAAGCAGTATTTAATGGCTTCGCCGACGCTTATCGGCGAGAGCCATCGGGTAAAGTTTTTTTGCTTCTCTTTTTTCAAAAAAAGAAGCACTTGCTTCCTTCCCCCATCCCCAACCTAGCCGGACAGGCCGAGCTTGTCGGCCAGGCCGATGCGTTGAAGCTTGCCGGTGGCGCCCTTGGGGATTTCGGCGAGGAACACGATTTTCCGCGGCACCTTGAAGGCCGCCAGCTTGGTGCCGGCGAAATCGCGCAGCCCGTGCTCGTCCACGCTCATCCCCTCGCGCAGCACCACCGCAGCGGCGACTTCCTCGCCGAGCTTCGAATGCGGCATCGCGAAGGTGACGACCTGCTGCACCGCGGGGTGGTCCATCAGGCACTCATCCACCTCGAGCGGGGAGACCTTCTCGCCGCCGCGGTTGATGATTTCCTTGAGGCGGCCGGTCAGGCGGAGGTAACCGCCCTCGTCGAGCGTCCCCTGGTCGCCGGTGCGGAACCAGCCATTGGTGAAGGCCTTGGCGTTGGCGTCCGGGTTGGCCTCGTAGCCGGCGGTCACGTTGCGGCCGCGGATGACGATCTCGCCGAGCGCGCCGGTGGGCAGGATGTTGCCGTCATCATCCATGATCGCGACCTCGGGGCCGGCGGCGATGCCGACCGAGCCGGCGTAATGCGGCCGCGGCGGCAGCGGGTTGGAGGCCATCTGGTGGGCCGCCTCGGTCATGCCGTAGCTCTCGATCACCGGCACGCCGAAGGCCTCCTCAACCGCCGTCATCACCTGCGGCGGCAGCGAGGCGGAGGAGGAGCGGATGAAGCGGAGCCGCCCTTTGGCGATGGTCTCCTGGTTGCGCCCGGCGAGGCCGAGGATCGCCTGGTGCATGGTCGGCACCGCGGTGAACCAGGAGGGATTGGCCTCCTCGAAATGGCGGAAGAACTGGAAGGCGTTGAAGCCCGGCGTGCACACCACCGAACCACCGGCCGCCAGCGAGGAGAGCACGGCGGCGATCAGCCCGTGGATGTGGAACAGCGGCATGATGTTCATGCAGGTGTCCTCGGGCGCCAGCGCCAGCATCTCGCCGATATGGTAGGCCGAGGCGGTGACGTTGATCTGGCGCAGCGGCACGATTTTCGGCCGGCTGGTGGTGCCCGAGGTGTGCAGCACCAGCGCCACTTCCTCGGCTTCCGCCGTGCCGGCCAGCGCCGGCGTGCCCTTGAGGTCGGAGACCAGGGTGAAATCCCCCGCCGCCTCGCCGGGCACCAGCTCGACGATGGCGATGCCGCGGGCGGCGGCCACCGCGCGGGCCGGGCTCTCCATGCCCTGCTGGATCAGCAGGCACTTGGCGTTGAGATCGGAGAGGTAGAAATCGAATTCCTCGCCCTTATAGGCGGGATTGAGCGGTGCGGTGGTGGCGCCGGTGGCCACCGCGACGAAGGCGCTCGCCATCTCCGGCCCGTTCGGCAGCACCATCGCCACCCGGTCATTGCGGCCGATTCCCATGGCGTTGAGGCTCTCGCGGGTGCGCCCGGCGAGCGCGCGCAGGCCGCGATGTGTCAGGGTCTTCCGCCCCGGCGCGCCGATCGCGGGCGCATCATCGGCGCCACGGGCGAGCAGGACGGCGACGGTATCGGCGAGATAAGTGGTCATTGCGGACGCTCCGGGCAAAACTTTCGGGGAACCGCATACTCCGCATCGCGGCATCAGCAAAGCTCAGCGCAGTACGGGATTATCGAACACTGGGTTGCGCAGCCGGTGCAGCGCCTCGTTGAGCGCCAGAGCGAGGTCCCGCCGCTCGGCCTCACCGAGAGCGGTGGCGATTTCCACGCTGCGCCCCTGGCCACGCACCATCAGCGCCGCCGCCCGCCCTGCCCGCTCCTCCATCCCGGCCGACAGCCAGGCGGGTGGCAGGACGAGTTCGCGCCGCTTGCCTGCGGGGTCGGTGCGGATGATGCGCAGCGAGGCGTGCGTGAGCAGGATGAGCTCGCCCGCCCGCATCCGCCGGACATGCCAGCGGAAAAACAGAATCGCCGCCAGCAGCTCGATGCCCGCAAATCCGCCGACCGGCCAGGCGCCGACCAGGGCGAACACCAGCGTGCCGGCCATCAGCAGGCCGGTCAGAATGCCCACGAGGATGCGCTGCCCGCGCGGCGAGAGGCTGCGGTACGGCACGATCGCGGCCTCGAACAGCGTCTCTTCCATGCTCCCCCGCTTGCAAGCGCGCGCCCCGACGGCGACACTCGCACCATGCCGCAACCGCCCGCACCGCGAAAGCCGCGCAAAACGAAGCCGCTGACGCTCGATGGCGTGCGCGCCTTCCTCGAGGCCCTCAGCCGCGCCAACCCGGCGCCAGAGACGGAGCTGGAGTTCCGTGACCCCTACACCCTGCTCGTTGCCGTGGTGCTCTCCGCCCAGGCGACCGACGTCTCGGTGAACAAGGCAACCGCGAAGCTCTACGCCGAGGCCGATACCCCCGCAGCCATGGTGGCGCTCGGCGAGGCCCGTATCGCGAGCCATATCCGCACCATCGGCCTGTGGCAGGCCAAGGCGAAGAACGTCGCCGCCCTCTCCCAGGCGCTGCTTGACCGGCATGGCGGCGTGGTTCCGCATGACCGCGACGCGCTGGAAGCCCTGCCCGGCGTCGGCCGCAAAACGGCGAATGTGGTGCTCAACGTTGCGTTCGGCGAGCCGACGATGGCGGTCGATACCCATGTCTTCCGCCTCGGCAACCGCACAGGCCTCGCGCCTGGCGCCAATGTCCGCGCCGTCGAAAACGGGCTGGTGAAGCGCATCCCCGCTGACTTGCTGCGCGATGCGCATCACCTGCTGATCCTGCACGGCCGCTACGTCTGCAAGGCGCGCTCGCCGGAATGCTGGCGCTGCGTTGCCGCCGAGATTTGCCGCTTCCCCGACAAAACCCTGCCGCCCCCGAGCAAGCCGCCGAAACCCAAACCCACATAGGAGCCGCCCATGCGACCGAACCCGTTGCGCGCCAAACTCGCCCGTGGCGAGCCCGTGTTCGGCCCCATGGTGATGGAATTCGCCACGCCCGGCCTGCCGCAGATCATGGTGAATGCGGGCGCGGATTTCGTGGTCTACGACCAGGAGGCCGGCTGCCTCGACCTCGCGACCGTGCGGACCCAGCTGGCGCTGACCCGCGGCCTGCCAATCACCCCGCTGGTGAACGTGCCCTGGCATGACTACCATTTGCTGGTGCAGCCGCTCGATTGCGGCGCCATGGGCCTCATGGTCCCCGTCGTCGAGACCGCGGAGCAGGCCGCCGCCATCGCCCGCATCACCCATTACCCGCCCGCCGGCGTGCGCGGCGCCGCCTTCGGCATCGCGCATGATGACTTCCTCGGCGTCGACCTGCCGCGCTCCATCGCCGAGGCCGATGCGCGCACGCTCATCATCGCCAAGATCGAGACGGTGCGCGGGGTGGAGAACATCGAGGCGATCATGGCGACGGAGGGCATCGACATCGCCTTCGTCGGCCATATGGACCTCTCGGTCTCCCTCGGCACCCCCGGACAATACGACACACCGGAATTCGAAGCCGCGATGGACCGGGTGATCGCGGCCTGCCAGGCCAATGGCAAGCATGGCGCCTGCCTCATCACCTCACCGGACGGCGCGCGCCGCTGGTTGGCCCGCGGCTATCGCTTCATCATCTACTCCAATGACATCATCATGTTCACCGCCGCGCTGAAGGCGGGGATCGACGGGCTGCGCGGCTTGCCAGCCAGCCCGGCTGTGCTACCGGGCGGCTGAACGCGCAGCTCCGTCGCGGCTTCAGCCCTCCGGCTGGATCGTCACCGCGAGTTTGCCGATCTTCTCGACCTCAGCGATCACCTGATCGCCGACCGAGAGGAAGGTCTGCTTCGGTGCGCCGACGCCGGCGGGGGTGCCGGTGAGGATCACGTCGCCGGGGTCAAGCGTCATGATGCGGGACGCGGTGGCGATCTGCTCGGCGATGTTGAAGATCATGCCGGAGGTGCGGGCGTTCTGCTTCATCGCGCCGTTGACGGAGAGGCTGAGCGCGAGGTCCATCGCATCGCCGATATCGGCGGCGGGGATCAGCCGAGGGCCCATCGGGCAACAGGTGTCGTGCCCTTTGCCGGCCACCCAGTCGAGCTTGTAGAAGGTCTCGGGCGCGCGGTTATGGTCGCGCGCCGAGAAGTCGATGGCGACCGTGTAGGCGGCGACATGGCTCATCGCATCGGCTTCCGACACGTTGCGCGCGGTTTTGCCAATCACCAGCGCGAGCTCGACCTCCCAGTCCATCGCCTGGGTGCCGATCGGCTTGCGCACGGTCGCACCCGGCCCGACCACCGCGTTGCGCGGCGGCTTGAAGAAGAAGAACAGGCGCTGGGCTTCCTTGCGCAGGTCCTGCACGCCCATTTCGGCGGAGTGGTCGTAGTAGTTCGCCCCCGCGCAGAGGATTTTCCCGGGGAATTGCAGCGGCGCCAGCACCGGCAGCCCGGCGGGCAATGGCGTGGCGGACGGCACCAGCCCGTTCAGATGGGCGTACCAGCGCGGCCAGTCGGCGAAGAGCTCCGCCACCGTGGCAGGTGCACCGACGTCGCTGAGGCGATACGTGCCGGAGGGGAGTTCGACGCAGCCGGTGGCGGCGCCGTTGTCGAGTAGGGTGCAGAGGCTGAAGGTCATTTCCATTTCGCCAGATAGAAGCGGGGGAGTTCGTCGGGATACGGCTTGAAATCGAGCTGCCGGCTGATGCCGTAGGTGGTCACGTAGGTGTGCATCGGAATCCAGTAGGCCTGCTCGGTGATGCGGCGGATGGCGGCGCTGTAGTTCTTCTTGCGCTCATCGACATCGGTGGTTGCGCCACCGGCCTCGACCAGCTGCTTCACCTCGGGATCCCTGGCATAATCGTCGCCGCCGCCGGTGAAGAAGAAGGGCAGGCTCGCCGAGACATCGTTGATGGAGTAGCTGCCCCAACTGCCCATGTAGAGCGGGTTCTTGCCCTCAAGCGAGCGTTGGATCGCGGCCGAGGCTTGGAGCTGGAGGATACGCGCCTTGATGCCGACGGCGGCGAGGTAGTTCTGCACCGCGGTGCCGTAGCTGGGCAGCACGTAGGTGACGAGGTCGATCTCGAAGCCGTTGGCGAACCCGGCCTCGGCCAGCAGGGCCTTCGCGCGGGCGGGATCATAGGCGTATTTCACCGCGACGGCGGCATCACAGCCAAACTGGGTCGGGAAGCACGGCGCCTCGGGCACGCGCGAGCCGCCCTGCACCAGCCGGTCGGCGATCTGCTTGAGGTCGATCGCGTGGTAGATCGCCTGACGCACCTTCTGGTTGGTCAGCGGATTGCCCGGAGCGGTGCGGCCGGCCGCATCGATCGAGAGATAGCCAACCCGCATGCTCTCCGCCCGCAGCGCGACCAGGTTGGGCATCTTGCCGATGTTGTCGAAATTATCGGCGGGGAAGTTCCAGATGAAATCCGCCCGGCCGCCGAGCAATGCGGTCAACTCGGCGGAGGAATCGGTAACGCTGCGGATCACCAGGTTCTTAATCGGCGGCCTGCCCTTGGGGCTGTCCGTATAGTAGCCCTCGAACCGTTCCATGACGATTTCGCTGACGCCGTCGATTTTGGTGATGCGATAGGGGCCGGCACCCACCGGCGCCTTGGCATACGCCTCCTCGCCGACGCGTTCGCGATAGGCTTTCGGCCAGATCGGCACCACCATCGAGAGGTATTCGAGCACGGCGGGGAACACCCGCTTCAGCTTCACCCGCACGGTGAAGTCGTCCACCTTTTCCGCCCCTTGCAGCCAGGCGAAGTTGCTGGGCACCGCCAGCTTCTTGTCGGTCAGCAGGGTGGTGAGGGTGTAGACCACGTCATCGGCCGTGAAGGGCGAGCCGTCGTGGAAGGTCACACCGCGGCGCAGGCTGAATTCGATCGTGGTGGGATCGGTGTATTTCCAGGCGGTCGCCAGCGCCGGGCGCGGCTGGAACGTGTCGGGATCGCGCGCCAGCAAACCATCCCAGGCGTGATGCGCGACGATCAGGCCAATGCGCAGGGAGTTGTAGTAGGGATCGACATTGGGGATGCCGTCACGCCAGGTCACCCGCAGCGTGTCGGTAGATTTCTGCGCCATGGCCGGCGTGGCGGTGAGACTGACGGCGAAGAGCGCCGCCGCGAAAAAAACGCGCTTCATCGCTCTCCTCACTTCCATGACGACAGATAGAACCGCGGCACTTCATCCGGATAGGTCTTGAAGTTGAGCTGGCGGCTCATCCCGTAGGTGACCACCGAATTGAACAACGGAAGAAAGTACATCTTCTCGGTGATGGTCTTGATCGCCGCCGAGTAGTTCTTGCGCCGCTCGTCAGGATTGGTGCTGGCACCGCCCTGCTCGACCAGCTTCTGCAACTCGGGGTCGCGGATGGTGTCCTGGTTGCCGCCGTTGATGAAGGCCGGCAGGAAGGCCGAGACGTCATTCACCGAGTAGCTGCCCCAGTTCGACAGCACCAAGGGCACGGTGCCCTCCATCAGGCGCTGGATCACCGCCTGCACCTGAAGCTGCGATACTTTTGCCTTGATACCGACGGCGGCGAGGTAGTTCTGCGTCGCGATGGCGTATTGCGGCGGGATGAAGGAGACGATCTCGGTCTCGAACCCGTTGGGGTAGCCGGCCTCGGCCAGCAGCGCCTTGGCCTTGGCGGGATCGTACTCGTAGCGCACCGCGACCGTGGCATCGCAGCCGAACTGCGTGGGGTAGCAGGGGGTATCGAGCACGCGGGAGCCGCCCTGCATCAGGTTTTTCGCCATGTCGCCGCGATTGACCGCATGGGCGATCGCCTGGCGCACCTTGGCGTTGGTCAGCGGATTGCCCGCCCCGGTGCGCCCGGCTGAGTCGAACCCGAGGTAGAACACCCGCATCGCCTCGCCGCGCACCGCGGCCAAAGTGGGCAGGCGGGCGACGTTGTCGAAATTGTCGGGGATGAAGTTCCAGGTCCAGTCGGCCTTGCCGCCGATCAATTCGTTGAGCGCGGTGGTGGCGTCGGTCACCTCGCGCAGCACCATCTTGCGGATCGCGGGCTTCGGCTTGGGGCTATCTACGAAGTAATCGTCATTGCGCTCGAACTCGAACTGGAACGGCGCCTCGACCTTGGTGACGCGGTATGGCCCGGTGCCGACCGGGGCCTTGGAGTAGCCCTCGGCGCCCATTTTCTCGCGATAGGCCTTGGGCAGGATCGGCATCACCATCGCGAGGTTCTCGATCGCGGCGGGGAAGACGCGCTTGAGCTTCACCCGCACCGTGAAGTCATCCACTTTTTCGGCCCCGGCCATCCAGGCATAGTTGGAGGGGGTGGCGACCAGCTTGTCGGTGAGGATGGAGGTGTAGGTGTACACAACGTCGTCGGCGGTGAGGGGGCTGCCGTCGTGGAACTTGACGTCCTTGCGCAGGGTGAATTCCAGCGTGGTATCGTCGATGTATTTCCACGCGGTCGCCAGCAGCGGCTTGATCGCGAAAGTCTCGGGATCGCGGTAGACCAGCCCGTCCCATGCGTGGTGCGCGACGACGAGGCCGTCGCGCAACTGGTTGTAGTAGGGGTTGATGTCGGCGATCTGCGTCCAGCTCACCGCACGAAGTGTATCGGCGGATTTTTGCGCGCGGGCCGGAGCGGCAATGGAAAGGGCGGCGGCGATCGCGGCAACGAAGAACGTGGCTTTGCGCATCATAGTCAGGCTCCCGTCTGTTGCCGCGGAGCCTCGAGGCCCGCGGCAACAGCGGCAAGCCGGATCAGCCCATCGAGGAGTTGAAGGCCCCGCCGTCAAGCACGAGATTCTGGCCGACGATGAAACTCGAGGTCACCGAGCAGAGGAAGGCGCAGGCATCGCCGAACTCGGCGGGATCGCCGGCGCGGCCGGCCGGCGTGTCCTTCATGCGGAAGGCGATCTCGTCCTCCAGCGACCGGCCGGATTGTTCGGCCATGCGCGACGTGGTGCCCTTCAGCCGGTCGGTGAGGAAGGGGCCGGGCAGCAGGCCGTTGATGGTGACGTTGTGGCGGGCGACCTGGCGGGCGAGGCCGGCGACGAAGCCGGTGAGGCCGGCGCGGGCGCCGTTGGACAGGCCGAGATGCGCGATCGGCGACTTCACCGAGGCCGAGGTGATGTTGACGATGCGGCCGAACTTGCGGGCGATCATGCCATCGACGACGGCCTTGATGAGGAAGATCGGCGTCAGCATGTTGGCGTCCACCGCCTTGATCCAGGCGTCGCGGTCCCAGTCGCGGAAATCGCCGGGGGGCGGGCCACCCGCGTTGTTGACGAGGATGTCGGGCTCCGGGCAGGCGGCGAGGGCGGCGGCGCGGCCGGCCTCGGTGGTGATGTCGCCGGCGACGGCGATCACGTTGACGCCGGTCATCGCGCGGATTTCGGCCGCGGTGGCTTCCAGCGTTTCGGCGGTGCGGGCGGTGATGACGAGATCGACGCCTTCACGGGCGAGCGAAATGGCGCAGGCACGGCCGAGCCCCTTGCTGGCGGCGCAGACGATGGCCTTCTTGCCTTTGAGACCGGTATCCATGGTGGTTCCCTCCTGGTGTTGGCCGGCCGTTCAGGCCGGACGTTGGATTTTCTGCATTTCGGCCCGGATGACATCCGGGATCGGCACCGGCCGCATCGCCGCGCGGTTACAATAGACATGGACGAAGTGCGCCTCCGCCGAGGCGATATCGGCGTCGCCGCGGAAAATCCCGCAGGCGTAGCGCACGGAGCTGCGCCCCAGCGTCTCCACCGCGAGGCCGACCCAGATGTCGTCGGGGTAGGCGACCTCGGAGAAATAGCGGCAGCCGGTCTCGGCGACGATGCCGACGATCTCGCTGGTGGCGATATCGAGCAGGCCGTGATCGATCAGGAAGCGGTTCACCGCGGTGTCGATCCAGGAATAATAGACGACGTTGTTGACGTGGCCGAAGGGGTCATTGTCCATCCAGCGCGTGGTGACGGGCATGAACCAGCGGAAATCGGCGCGGGTGG
>CAIPLM010000124.1 GCA_903865895.1 uncultured Rhodospirillales bacterium
AGGCAATCGCTGGCGTGGTCGTCCGCCGCGACATATCTGGCGGCCAGGCGGGCCTCAGCCAGACCGACGGGACAGAGGCCGGCGACCGACGCTATGGCGGCTTGCATGCGTTGGTGGCGGGCCTCCGACGTCTCATCGGGAGGTTCGGGCAGGGTCGATGAGAGGATGTCTACGAGGAAGAAGTAGCCGTCGCGAGTGCGGGTGAAATCGTCTTGGTGGGTCGTGCTGTCCGACATGGTGGCAGTTTGCCTTGGCGCTATGGGTCTCGGATATCTAACATTATAAGTTAGATATAATGCCATTGGCAGCGTTCAAGGGTGGGGGCCGATAATACCAACCGGCCTAACCGTTAGCCCATGTTTAACACCCACCAAAATAATATCATAATTATCAGCGCCTTACGCCTCTTTTGCTGTCCGAGTGGCACTACACTCGCGTCATCTTGGGTTCAAACCGTCATTTTCTGCACCCCTCCCGGGCTCGCATCGATGCCCAGAGCCTCGTAAATCCGGCGCAATGCCGGCTCAGCGGTGGTGGTCTTGCGGACATGCAGGGTGCGGCCATCGCGCTGGCGGAACGTCGCGGTGACCCGCTGCTGCACCGAGAGTATCTCGCGCAGCCGGGTCCAGGACACCGGGTCCCCGGCCAGCTCCAGTTTGCGCCGGATGGTTTGCACCAGTTGATAGGCCAGCACGGTGATGAACAGATGCCCCTCGGTACGATCCTCGGTGTGATGGAATACCGGCCGCAGTCCGAGTTCGGATTTGAGGCCGCGGAACACCGCCTCCAGGTCGGTCAACGTTGTGTAAGTGTGCCACAGGGTTGCCGCGTCCCATGCGGTTTCGCTGCTGCGCAGGCAATAAACCCCGGGATGGGTCAGCATCGAACCCTCGACCGGGGTTTTCGTCCAGGTGATGGCAGCGGCGTTTTTGCCGGTCTCGTCCGGGGTCACCACGATCTCGTAATGCTGGCCGATGCCGCGGCTCTTTTCTTTCAACCGCCCGATGCGCTGCTGGATCGCGGCCAGCGTCTTCTGCCCGCGTGGCTTGCTCAGACCGGCGGCCAGGGTGGCGAGGCCGGTCTCGAACCGCGTCACGAGCCGCGCGGCGATCGCGGTTTCCTTGGTTTCGCGTCCGGCAGAGTGGCAATAGAGGCGGACTTCTTGTTTGTCCTCGCTCAGCACGCGCTGGAGGCGGATCGTCTCGCTCGACGCGGTCAGTGTCTCGACCGCCTGATCGGGATCGAACTGGCGGCCGCGTTCGCGGCTGACCACGAGGTAGCGGTACTCTTGCTCTTTGAGCCAGGCGATGTTGGCCGCGGTGGCGATGCCCGCGTCCATAATGATCAGTGCGCCCTTGGGGGCGGCGAGGCCTTTCAGCATCTCGGCCAAGGTGGTGCTTTCGGCGACGTTGCCGGCGAACATCTTCGAGCGGCGCACGAAGCCGCTGCTGTCGAGCACGAGGCCGAGAGTGACCAGCGGGCAATCGGCGCGTTTTTCCTTCGATCGGCCGCGGGCGGCCCTGGTGTTTTCCGCGGCGGTGCCCTCGAAATAGGTATTGGTCAGATCGTAGAGCGTCACGGTGACCGACAGGCCGAACAGGTCCTGGATGCGGCTGAACAGCGCATCCTCGATCGCGTCGCGGTGGCGCACGAGCAGGTCGGAGGTACGGTAGAGGCGCATCGGCGGCATGGCTTCGAAGTCCGCACCCAGCAATTCCCCCAGCGCGCTGCGCTCGCGCAGCCAGCGCGCGGTCGCCAGTTCGGAGCCGGGGGCGGCCATGCGGCCGATCAGCAGGCCGGCGACGGCGTCGCGCTGCACGCCGTTGAAGCCGAGGCCGGCAAGCATCGGGTCGATGCCCAGCCAGTCCATGGCGGCAAGGCCGGCGGCTTCGACCCCAACGGAGCGGGGGCGGGTGAGTTGCAGCGAGACGATGTCGACTTCCGCGTAAACCGGGTCTGGCACGGCCGGGACGGCGGCAAGTGCCGGTTGCGTGGCCGCGGCCGTTGAAGCTGGGCCTGGATGGGCGGCGATGAGGCGGGCGGCGTAGCGTTGGGCCAGGGCCTCGATGGCTTCGGGTTCTGGGATCATGCCGGCCTGACCGGCGAGCAAGGCGTCGATCCGGGCGCACAGTCTTGGCCAGTCCTTCTGGGGCAGGTCGAACTGGCGGCCGAGGTTGAGCAGGGTGATCTGGCGGACCTGCTTGCCAGTGCGTTGGGAGGCGACGAGGCGAAAGGTGACGTAGGATTCGTTGGCCGATTTATTTCGGGTGGCGGTTTTGCGGATGAACATGCTGGGGAGGATAGGCGGAGCGGCGACCGGCGTCAAGGGAACTCTATGTAATTATGGCACTACAATTAGAGCC
>CAIPLM010000125.1 GCA_903865895.1 uncultured Rhodospirillales bacterium
CTCGCCGCTCAAGATGCGATGCAGCGTCTGGCGGGAGACGCCAAGCTTCACCGCCGCGTCAGTGACGGTGAGCCGCAGTTCGGGCAGCACATCCTCGCGCAGGATTTCGCCGGGGTGTGTCGGCGGCCACTGGGAAACGCGGCCAATGTCAGAATCGGGCATCGCTTGAGCCTCCATGGTGGTCATGAAGTAGCGTGCACGCTACGAATGTCAAGTTGTGATTGACAATCTGACAGGTATTTCACTACACATCCGTATGATCACGTCGTTCCGCAGCAAGGAACTGGGAAAATTCTGGTCCACCGGCGACGGCGCGAAAATCCGGCAGGATCAGCTTGCCCGTATCCGCCGTCGCCTCGATGCGCTGGATGCCGCGCACCGGCCGGAGGACCTCAACCTCCCCGGCTTCAATTTCCACTCCCTGCGCGGCAAACCGCAGCGCTACGCCATCAGCGTGAACGGCCCCTGGCGCATCACCTTCGGCTGGGACGGCGACAACGCAACCCAGGTCGACCTTGAGCAGTATCACTGAACCACTTGACCGGCCCGCCACCCCCGCACACGCTGCACCCCAGCAAGGACGCATCAACGCGGCCACGGAGGAACGGAACCGATGAGCACGACGCAGCAGGCAGCGAGCCCCTATCTCCCCGTCCGTGAGGATTGGCTCGATACCCATCACGAGGCGATCCTCGAACCCGATCTGCCCATCGTCGACCCGCACCATCACCTTTGGGACCGGCCGACCTGGCGTTACATGCCCGATGATTTGTTCGCCGACGTGAAGAGTGGCCACAACGTCATCGCCACCGTCTACGTCCAGGCCCGCGCCTTCCATCGCGCCGGCGGCGACGAAGATCTCAGGCCGGTCGGCGAGACCGAGTTCGTCAACGGCACCGCCGCGCTGGGCGCCTCCGGCGTCTATGGGCCGCATCTCGTCTGCGCCGGCATCGTCGGCCACGCCAATCTGCGCCTCGGCGGAGGGGTGGAGCGCGTGCTGCACGCCCATATCCGCGCCGGTGGCGATCGGTTCCGCGGTATTCGCCATATCGTCGCCTGGGATTCCGACGACAGCCTGCTCAACCCCGGCAACCCCGCGCCCTCCGGCCTGCTGGCCGACGCGAAATTCCGCGAGGGCTTCGCCAAGCTGGCGCCCAACGGCCTCTCCTTCGATGCCTGGCTCTACCATCCGCAGATCGACGAGGTGACTGACCTCGCCCGCGCCTTCCCCGGCACGTCGATCATCCTGAACCACGTCGGCGGGCCACTCGGCATTGGGCGCTTTGCCGGCAAGCACGCCGAAGTGTTCCCGGGCTGGGCTGCCTCCATCAAGAAGCTCGCGGCCTGCCCCAATGTCTCGGTGAAGCTCGGTGGGATCGGCATGCGCATCAACGGCTTCGGCTTCGAGCATGCCCCCAAGGCGCCCTCGTCCGACCAGTTGGTGGCGGCGTGGAAGCCCTATATCGACACCTGCATCACCGCCTTCGGCGCCGAGCGCTGCATGTTCGAAAGCAACTTCCCGGTCGACAAGGGCTCCTACTCGTATCCGGTGTTCTGGAACGCCTGCAAAAAACTGGCTGCCGGCGCCTCGGCCTCCGAGAAGGACGCGCTGTTCCGTGGCACCGCTTCGCGGGTCTACCGCCTGAACCTGGAGGGCTGAGCCGATGGCCGGCCCGCTCGACGGCATCAAGGTGATCGAGATCGGCCAGGCGCTGGCCGGCCCGCTCGCCGGTTCCATTCTCGGCGACATGGGCGCCGAGGTGATCAAGATCGAGAAGCCCGATGGCGGCGACGATGCCCGCCTGTGGGGCCCTCCCTTCATCGAGGGCGACGCGCTGTTCTTCCACGCGCAGAACCGCAACAAGAAATCCGTCACCATCGACATCACTGATGCCGAGGAAGTGGCGCGGCTGAAAACCATGGTCGCGGATGCCGATATCGTCATCCAGAACCTGCGGCCGGGGCTGGTGGAGAAGTTCGGCATCGCGCCGGAGGACCTGCTGGCCGTCAATCCCCGCCTGATCTACTGCTCCATCTGGGCCTTCGGCTACCAGGGGCCGCTGCGCCTCGCCCCCGGTTTCGACCCGCTGCTTCAAGCCTATGGCGGGCTGATGACGCTGACCGGCCGCGCCAGCGACCCGCCGACCTTCGCGGGTGCGGCGGTGAACGACAAAACCACGGGCATGTGGTGCGTCATCGGCGCGCTCGCCGGCCTCCAGCAGCGCCACAGCACCGGCAAGGGCTGCGTGGTGGATACCTCGCTGTTCGAAAGCGCCGTCGCCCTCGTCGAGGGCTCGGTCAACGGCTACATGCTGAGCGGCAACCTGCCGGTGCGCACCGGCACCGCCTCCAACCTGCTCACCCCCTACCAGACCTTCGAAACCGCGGACCGGCCGATCTGCATCGCCGCCGGCAATGACCGGCTGTTCGTCAAGCTGGCCAAGGTGATGGGCCATCCCGAATGGTCCGCTGATCCGCGCTTCGAGAACGGCCGCAAGCGGGCCGATAACCGTGCCGCGCTGGTCGCGCTGATGGATGCCGAACTGTCGCAAAAGCCGCGCGACTATTGGATGGCGCTGATCGAGAGCGTCGGCGTGCCATGTGCGCCGGTGAACGACATCGGCGAGGTCGCCAACAGCCCGCAGCTTGCCGCGATGGACATGGTGCGTGACCTGCCGGGCACCGACCTCAAGATCATCGGCCTGCCGATCTCCTTCGATCGCCAGCGCCCCCACCCGCGCACCGACTCACCGAAGCTCGGCCAGCACAATTCCGAACTAAAACCGCGTTAACAGGAGACACGACGTGACCAAGAAAATGCTCGAAGGCAAAGTTGCCCTCGTCACCGGCGCCGGCGGCGGCATCGGCCGCGCCATCGCCCTGGTGATGGCCGAAAACGGCGCCCAGGTGGTGGTGAACGACCTCGGCGCCGCGGTGGACGGCAGCGGCAATGACCAGACCAAGGCGCAGCAGGTCGTCGCCGAAATCAACAGCAAGCATGGCCAGGGCACCGCGGTCGCCAACGGCGACAGCGTGGCGGATTGGGATGCCGCGCAGCGCATGGTGAAGACCGCCGTCGACAGCTTCGGCAAGATCGACATCGTGGTGAACAACGCGGGCATCCTGCGTGACACCATCTTCCATCGCATGACCCCCGAGGAATTCGACGCGGTGGTGAAGGTGCATCTCTACGGCGCCTTCTACGTCAGCCGCGCCGCCATCCCCTTCATGCGCGCCCAAGAAGGCGGCGCCTTCATCCACATGACCTCGACCTCGGGCCTCATCGGCTCGGTCGGTCAGGTCAACTACGCCGCCGCCAAGCTCGGCATCGCCGGTATGTCACGCGGCATCGCCGGTGACGCGGCGCGCTACAAGGTGCGCTCCAACTGCATCGGCCCGCATGCCTTCAGCCGCATGATCGAGACCGTGCCCGGCCAGTCCGAAGAGCAGCTCAAAGCCCGCGCCGCCATGACCCGCCCGGACCAGGTGGCCCAGCTCGCCGCCTTCCTCGGCTGCGACGCCGCCGCCGGCATCTCGGGCCAAATTTTCGGCGCCCGCGGCAACGAGATCTACCTCTACAACCAGCCCCGCCCGATCCGCACCATCCA
>CAIPLM010000126.1 GCA_903865895.1 uncultured Rhodospirillales bacterium
CGATGCATGGAACAAACTCGAAGCCCAACCGTGGCGCATCATGTCCATCGGACTGCGCGATTGGGCGCATGGGTTCTGATCAGTGAGCATTGGTATAACGAGCGCGAGGTGAAAGGGATTGTCAGCTGGAGGTCCATCGGAGCCCGATACGCAACAAAAGTTTCGGGAAGGGACGTGCAGTCGTATATGGACGATCATCATGAAATTCCGAAGAATGCATCCTTATTCTCCGCCATTCAGATCATCCTAGAACACGATTGCGTCCTCGTGCGTGCAGACGACCGGCGGATATCTGGGATAGTTACAGCAAGCGATATCGCGCGCGAATTTGAGACAATCAGCACTCCTTTTCTCTTATTAGCCGAAATAGAGAATAATCTTAGATCTATAATTGAGAAAAAACTTAGTAAAGACGATATCATAAAATCTTGCGGCGAAAACTACCTTCCCAACGATTTTACATCCGTGTCCGATTTAACTTTCGGGAATTATGTTAAAATATTAGAATATCCAGCAAACTGGACCAAAATGGGTTGGTATTTGGACCGGGTAAAATTTTGCAGCGAACTTGCTACTGTAAACAATATCCGCAACGATGTAATGCACTTCGATCCGGACCCGCCGTCTCCAGATGAAATGACCCAACTTCGCAATGTCGCAAAAATGCTTGATACATTGCGAAGCATGAAGGCCTTCTAATATTCGGGACCTGACGCTTCCATACATACTGCCGCGACGTGAGTCGAGATTTATTTCTTTCCAAAGCACTACGCTCTGTTTCTGGATTGTACGATCCCGAGCGGCTTCGGCCAATTACTCATTAGCACACGAAATGGGTCCAGGAACTCGGCCCCTGGCGGGGTCGAGGGGCAGAGCCCCTCGCCTTGCCTTCGCGCAACAGCGCAGCCCCCTAAATCGGGCACACCCCACTCGCACACTGCAAATGCACCATGTCCACCGCCTCATGCATATCCGCGTCGTCGATGCTCGCCACCAGATCGGCGAACCGCTCGGCGCTGATTTCCTCTTCTGGCAGGTATTCGTAGCCCAGCTCGTGGTCGGGCTTGCTTGGCAGCAGGGAGCAGCAGCGGATTTCCGGTTGTTCCTGCAGCACGAGGTCGCGGAAGGCGTCCAGCTCGTAGCGGTCGGTGTAGATTTTCAGCGTGTAGCTCACCTGGTTGCCCCGGTCGGCGCCGATCCAGTGTTGCTCCAGCAGGCGCAGCCAGCGGTATTGCTGCGCGGGCGTGGCGTCTGACGCGGTGACGGTCATGTCGCCGAGGCCGAGGCGCAGCAGCAGCGGCACGGTGGGGAAGCCCACCACGGTCATGCCCGGGAAGCTCTTCAGCGTGCGCATCGGGTAGCGGCGCCCCTCATACTGGGCCAGCAGCGGATCGCTCCCCTCGGCCCAGGCGCCGGTCGCCTCGTCGCGCACGCCCTTGAACTGCACCCAGCGTAGATAATAACGCCGCGCCGGCAGATGCACGCCCTCGGTGAGCCCGAACAGCTTGGAGGTCGTGCCCGCCGGCTTCACCGTGGTCACCGTGGCGGGCTTGGCCAGGCCGCGCTCGGCGGAATAGGCCAGCGCCTCCTCCTTGGCGGCGTTGGAGAACCGATCGAGCGTCGCCCAGAACTCGGCTGCGCGCGGGCTGTCGAGCAGCGATTCGAAATCGAGCCCAAAGCGCATCCAGGCATATTCATGCAGTCCGGTCGGGCCAATGCCGATGCGGTTGGTGCGCCGCACCTCCTCGCCATACAGCGCGTCCATGGTGTTGGCGCGGATCAGGAAGCGCACGCCGAGGCGGATACTATCCTCGATCCGGTCATCCCAGGATTTGCCAAGCTCCGGCGAAATGTCGCCCGGCACGATGGTGTCGAACGGCACCGGGCAGGCCAGCAGCGGCGCGTAATCGGCGATCACGCAGTAGCCGCCGGTGACATGCAGGGTGATTTCGCCGCAGGGGTTGGTGGTCATCGGGAAGCGCGTCGCCTGCGCACGGCGGGCGAGCTCGGCGAGCAGCGGCGCGGCGGCGTCCACCCGGTAGCGGGCGGAGCGGAAATCGCGCCCGTCATCATGCACCGGCTTGTCCCACGCCGCCCCGGTGCGGTGGTCTTCGAGCTTGTCGCCGTTGATGAAGCCGGGTTCGCCGTTGATCCAGGCGCAGCGGACAGCTTCGTCGAACACCGCGCGGGCGTGGCGGGTCAGCGCGTCAGCGTCATCGCCTTCTTTGACGCGCGTCCAGAAATCGGCGTCCACCATCACCGAGTGATTGGCCGTCCACAGCCCGCCCTCGGTCTTGGAGCGGATGAAGCGGATGATGCCGGGGTCGCGCCAGGACTTCGTGGCCATTCGCGCCGCACGGCGCGCCCCGCCAACCTGCACCTCGACGGAGAAGTGGTGATCCACCATCAGCGCCTGCTCCCACGGCGCGATGGTCCCGGCCCGCGCCGGCTCGATCACGTGGCGGCGGATGTTGAGGAAGGCCCGCAGCAGCGAAATCGGCCCCGAGGCCGGCCGCCCCTGCATGCCGCGGATCGGCGCGCCGGCGCGGCGGATATCCGAGAGATCGAGCACCAGGGTTTCCCCGGCGGCGTGGCGGAATGCCATGGATTCGAGAATTTCCGCCGCCTTGGCCCAGCCCTCGCGGCTGTCCTCGATACGGTGGATCGTCGAGCCCTCCGGCGCCTCGGCCGGGTCGGCCACCAGCGAGTCGAGCAGGAAGGCGCGCACCGGCGAGAGGTCGGCGGTGTCCGGCGTCGCGCCCCAGGGGAGCAGCCCCATATCCGTGCCGAACTGGCACAGCGCGGCCGGGCTGTGCGGATAGTCCGGATGGAACGGCGAGAGGTGCAGCTTCAGCGTGGGGGCAAACGCCCAATCCACCGCCATCAGGCTGTCGTCATAGGCGCGGCCAACGCCGGAGCCGTTCAGCAGCAGATAGAATTTGGCGAAGCAGGCAATCGCGGTGGCGCAGTTGGTGAACACCTCCATGTTGCGCGTGGTCTGGCCGGAATCGCCGTGCTGGAGATGCCGGCCGGAGGTGATCAGCGCGCCGGTTGCGATGGCATTGCGCAGCCGCGTGCGCTCCAGCCGCTCGGCGGGCGAGAGATCGGGGCCGAGCAGGGACATATTGCCGGCGGCCACACGGTCCGCCACGCGGCCGAAATCCTCGTCATCTTCAGGGCGAAAGATGGTGCGGCGCGCCACCGCGACGCCCATCCCGGCATCGAGCATGCGCGCGGTGAGCGGCGTATCGCCGAAGCTGGCGCCTGGCGGCTTGGCGAGCGCAGCGCCGGTTTGCCCGAGATATCCGTCCATCGTCATCGTCCCCATCGAATCGTAGCCGCGCAAGATATGCGCGATCACTCGCCGCGCAAATACCATATCTAGTGCTCTTCGCTGGATTGCGCGGGACGCAGGCGCGGCGCGGCGGCGCGAATCGCCGAAGCCAGCAAATCCGTCACCGCGCGGATACGCGGCGTGTGGCGGATGTCATTATGGGTGCACAAATAGAGATCCCGCGCCGGCGGCGGGCTGGGCGTGGCCAGCCGGGTGAGGTTCTGCCCGGCGGCCAGATAATCGGCCAGACAGGCGATCCCCAGCCCCGCCACCGCCGCCGCGCATTGGCAGCTCCGGCTATTCGCCCGCAGCGCCGGAGCCGCCTGGGCGGTCAGGCCGGAGAACCACACCACCTCATCGAGATGCGCCTGATCGGGCTGAAACAGGATCGCCATATGGCCCGGCGCGCCCGCCACGAGATCGGGCATCCCATGCTCGGCGAGGTACGAGGGCGCCGCGAACAGCCCGAACCCCACACTCCCGACGCGGCGGATCGCGAGGTCCTGCTGCTGCGGCCGGGCGAGGCGCAGCGCGATATCGGCCTCCCGCATGGTCAGGCTCAGGCTGCGCGATTCGGCGATGAGGTCGATATGGATGCCGGGATGGCGGCGGCGCAGCTCCGGTAGCGCCGGCACGATCACCTCGGCCGTCAGGCTCTCCACCGCGGTCACCCGCACGGTGCCCTCCAGCCGCACATCCCGCCCGGTGATGCGCCGCTCGATCGCCAAGGTCTCGCTTTCGATCCGCTCGACATTGCCGAGAATGGCCTCCCCGGCCGAGGTCAGCACGAAGCCGCGCGGCGTCTTCTGCAGCAACGTGGCGCCGGCCCGCGCATCAAGGGCCGCAAGACGACGGCCGATGGTGGTCTGCTGCACGCCGAGCGCGCGGGCGGCGGCGGAGAGCGAGCCGTGGCGGGCGATGGCGAGGAAGGTATGGAGGTCGTCCCAGTCGAGCATGGCAGGCCTCTGCAAAATCGCACGATGATCCTGCGATGTTACGGCAATGCACTGCGAAAACGAAGAGCGCATATCGTGGTCACCGGACCAACCGGCTACAGGAGATCCCCCGATGAACGACTCTCGCGACTACGGCATTGCCCTCCTCCGCGTCACGCTGGGCGGCCTGATCCTCACCCATGGGCTGGTGAAGCTGTTCGTCTTCACCCCCGCCGGCACCGTCGGCTTCTTCGCCAGCCTCGGCCTGCCCGCGATCGCCGCCTATGCCACGATGGCGCTCGAGCTCGGCGGCGGGCTCGCGCTGATCGCCGGGCTGTTCGTCCGCCCGATCGCGCTGCTCCAGGCGGTGCTGCTGCTCGGCACCATCGTCACCGTGCACGGTGCCAACGGGTTCTCCTTCGCGGCCAAGGGCGGCGGCTGGGAATATCCCGTCTTCTGGGCGGTGACGCTGGTGGTGCTGGCGCTGACCGGGCCGGGCGCCCTCGCGCTCCGCTTCGGCCAACCGCAGACAGCGCCCGCCGCGGCCTGATAGACTGACGCCATCCAACGCGAGGACATGACCATGCTCCCGAGTATTTTCATCAGCCACGGCTCGCCCATGCTTGCACTCACGGAAGCCCCGGCGCGGGATTTCCTGCGCGGCTTCGGCCATGGCATCGAACGGCCCAAGGCCATCCTGGTCGCCTCCGCCCATTGGGAGACCGCGGCGCCCGAGGTCAACGCGGTGGTGCGCAACGACACCATCTATGATTTCGGCGGCTTTCCGCGCGCGCTCTACGAGCTGACCTACAACCCGCCGGGGGACCCCGCGCTGGCCGAACATGTCAGCGACCTCCTCTGCGCCGCCGGGCTGCAAAGCTCGGTCGATCACAAGCGCGGGCTCGATCACGGCGCCTGGGTGCCGCTCTACCTCGCCTACCCCGATGCCGACATTCCCGTTTTGCAGGTCTCGGTGCAGAGCCATCTCGGCCCGGCCCATCACTACGAGCTCGGCCGCGCCTTGGCGCCGCTGCGCGAAGAGGGCGTGCTGATCATCGGCTCCGGCAGCTGGACCCATAACCTCCGCCTGCTCGACCGCAGCGGCATTTCCGCCCCCGAGGCGCCGCACGTCGTCGCCTTCTCCGACTGGATGGACCAGGCGCTGACCGAGGGCCGCCGCTGCGATCTGTTGACCTACCGCACCAAGGCGCCCTTCGCGGTGCAGGAGCACCCGACGGAGGAGCATCTGCTGCCCCTCTTCGTCGCCATGGGCGCCGGCGGCGAGGCGGCCACGCCGACCCGCATCCATAAGAGTGTTACCTATGGTGCGCTGCGCATGGACGCCTACGCGTTTAGCTAGGAGCGAAAGAAAGCGCTTCTTTTTTGGAAAAAAGAAGCAAAAAACTTTTATCCGATCGCCGTGTGCCGCTCCCGAGCACCCCACCTTGCAGCCCAAGCGGCAGGGGGGCAAGACTGCCCCCTTCGCCGCCAAGGAAGCCCATAATGCTGCAAATCCCCCCCGCCAGGATCGGCCAACGCGAGGACGAGGTCGATACCCCCGCCCTGCTGATCGACCTCGACGCCTTCGAGTTCAACCTCGACACCATGGCCGCCTACCTCGCCGGCACCGGGGTTAAGCTGCGGGCACACGCCAAGACGCATAAATCCCCCGTCGTCGCGCATCGCCAGATCGTCCGCGGGGCGGTGGGCCAATGCGTGCAGAAAGTGGCGGAGGCGGAGGCGCTGGCCTGGGGCGGGGTGCAGAACATCCTGATCAGCAATGAGGTCGTCGGCACCGACAAGCTCGCCCGCGTCACCGCGCTGGCTCGCATCTGCACCATCGCCCTCTGCGCCGACAGCCCGGTGCACGTCCAGGCCATCGAGGCCGCTGCAGCCGAGGCCGGCGTGAAGCTCACCGTGCTGGTGGAGATCGACGTCGGCATGAACCGCGCCGGCATCGCCGCCGGCTCCGAGGCGGTGGCCCTGGCGCAAATGATCGCGGCGAGCCCGCATCTCACCTTCGGCGGCCTGCAATCCTACCAGGGCCGCGCCCAGCACCTGCGCACGGTCGCGGAGCGCCGGGCCGCCAGCGGCGCCGCGGTCGACGCCACTCGCCTCACCATCGACATGCTGCGCCAGCAAGGGCTGGAATGCGCCATCGTCGGCGGCGCCGGCACTGGCACCTTCCCGATCGAGGCGAGCTCGGGCGTCTATAACGAGATCCAGGCCGGCAGCTACTGCTTCATGGACGTCGATTACGGCAAGAACCTCGACGACTTCGGCAAGCCCGTCTCGATGTTCCGCAACTCACTGTTCGTGCTGGCCAGCGTCATCAGCCAGCCACGCACCGGCATCGCCGTGGTCGATGCCGGGCACAAGGCAGTCGCGATCGATAGCGGCATGCCCGGCGTGTGGCAGCGCCCGGAACTCACCTATGCCGGCGCCTCCGACGAGCACGGCCGCATCGTCATCGCCCATGGCGCCGCCCCCCCGGTGATCGGCGACAAGCTGCGCCTGGTGCCCGGCCATTGCGACCCGACGGTCGACCGGTTCGACTGGTATGTGGGCGTGCGCAATGGGCGGGTGGAATGCCTATGGCCGATCGCCGCCCGCGGCGGATTCAGCTGAAGGCTGCCAATCGCGCCGGCGCCTGACGCGCCGGCGCGGAAATCTCATACACTCCGCGCTCACCGGGCGCGGCGCTGAAGCGGTCGGTGATGCCGAGCACGGTTTCGGCGCCGCCGAGATAGAGCAGCCCGTCCGGCGGCATCTGCCGCGCGATCGCTTCCAGCACGCGGGATTTGGTCGGCTGGTCGAAATAGATCAGCACGTTGCGGCAGAACACGATGTCGAACTGGCCGAGCGCCCGCAGGTCCGCCAGCAGATTGAATTCACGGAAACTCACCATGCCGCGGATGTCGTCGTTGAGGCGCCAGTTCGCACCGTCCTTGCGGAAGTAGCGCACCAGCAGCTGCATCGGCAGGCCGCGCTGCACTTCGAACTGTGTGTAAAGCCCCTCCTGGGCGCGCAGCAGCTGCTCGCGACTGATATCGGTGCCGATGATCTCGATGCTGCGGGCGCCGATCTGGCCGCGGCATTCCGCCAGGATCATCGCCAGTGAATAGGCCTCCTGCCCGGAGGACGAGGCGGCGGACCAGATGCGCAGCTTCTGCCCCGCCGCCCGCCCCGCCAGCAGGCGCGGCAAAGCATGGGTGCGGAAATGCGCGAACGGCTTGTCATCGCGGAAGAAGAAGCTCTCATTGGTGGTCATCGCCTCGATCACGTCGCGCGTCAGCGCCCCGCCCCGGTCGGCGGTAACGCGCTCAGCCAGCGCATCGAGGTCCCGCAACCCCTGCACCTTGAGGATGCGAGCGAGCCGCGCCTCGAGCAGGTAGGTCTTGTCCGGGCCGATCACCAAGCCGGACCCGTTGCGAAGGCAGGCGGCGAAAATGTCGAAGGCCTGCGGCTTCATGCTTTGCGGACTTTCAGAATGTCGAGAATGCAAGGGGCGATATCCGCCAACGGCAGCACGTGGTCGCACAGCGATTCCTGGGCGATGGCGCCGGGCATGCCCCAGACCACGCTGGTCGCCTCATCCTGCGCGATGGCGCAACCGCCGGCGGCGACCAAGGCGCGGGTCGCGTCCCGCCCGTCATGGCCCATGCCGGTGAGCATCACCATCAGCACCCGCCCGCCACAGGCGGCGGTTGCGCTGCGCAGCATGGGGTCCACCGCCGGGCGGCAGAAATTCTCGGGCGGCGCATCGCTGAGCCGCGCCCGCAGCTCCGCGCCCGCTTGCTCCACCAGCAAATGCCGGTTCCCCGGGGCCAACGCAATCTGGCCCGGGCGCAGGATCTGCCCGTCCACCGCCTCGGCGCATGGCATGGCGCCGATTCGCGTGAGATGCTCAGCAAGCAGCGGCGTGAAGGTGGCCGGCATGTGCTGGGTCAGCACCACTGGGATTGGCAGGCGGGGCCCGAGCGCCTGCACCAGGGTAAACAGCGCCTGCGGCCCGCCGGTCGAACTGCCAATGGCGAGCAGCCGCGGCGCTGGGCGCACCACAGGGCGTCGCACCAGTGAAAGCGCGCGCGGCGCCGGCGCCACACCGGCACGCCGCCTCTGCCGGGCGAGGCCCTTCACCTTGGCCAGCAACTCGCGGCGAAAACTGTCATCGGCGATGTCGGCGGTGACGGGCTTGGGCACGTAGTCCGCCGCGCCAAGCCGCAGGGCGCGCAGCGCGATGTCCGCCCCCCGCGTGGTCAGCGTGCTCGCCATGATCACGCGCAGCCCAGGATCGGCGCGCAGCAGCAGCGGAAGAGCCGCCAGCCCGTCCATCACCGGCATCTCGATATCCAGCACCAGCACATCCACCTGTCCCGGCGCGGCCTCCAGCGCCGCCAGCGCCGCCTTGCCGTCGGCCACGCGGCTGACCACTCGGACCTCCGGGTCCGTCTGCAGCATCCGGCTCAGCGCGCCGCGGATCACCGCCGAATCATCGCAGATCATCACCCGAGCGGCGGCAACTTCTGGTGGTGGGGTGGCGAGCGAAGCGGGCGCGAGGCTCACAACAGGCCAACCTGCGTGAATTTGCCGACCAGGATCTCCTCATCGAACGGCTTCATGATGAATTCCTGCGCGCCATGCTCGATCGCCTGCTCGATGAAGGAGATATCGTTCTCGGTGGTGCAGAACAGCACCGGCGGCTCGTCCGGCCCGAACTGGCTGCGTAGAGCCTTGAGGAACTCGATGCCGTTCATTACCGGCATGTTCCAGTCAAGCAGCACACAGCCGGGCAAATGTCGCTGGCAGGATTCCAGCGCCACCTTGCCATCCTCTGCCTCCTCCACGGCAAAGCCGCGAGATTCGAGAATGCGGCGCGCCACCTTGCGCACCAGGCGGCTGTCGTCGACCACGAGGCAGACGCGGGACGGTTCCGTCATGGTGCGCTCATCCTTCCGTTGAAAGGGCGAGGATCCGCCCGATGTCGAGCTCCACCATCAGCCGGCCCTCGAGCCGGTAGATGCCGGAGCAGAATTCCGCCCAGGCGGCCGGCAAGGTCGGCGGATTGCGCTCGAAACTGGTGGCCGGCGGCGTCATCACCTCGCTCACCTGGTCCACCAGCAGGGCGTAGAGGTCGCCCCCCTGCTCGGTCACCACCGACATGCGCGGCGTGCCCGGCGGCGGCGGCGGCACGCCGAGGCGGCAGCGCAAGTCGATCGCGGTGACAATGCGCCCGCGCAAGTTGAGGCTGCCGGCGATCTCCGGCGGTGCGAGCGGGATACGAGTGATCGGCTGCTCGCCGAGAATATCCCGCACGCTCAGCACCGGCACGCCGCAGAGCTGGTCGGCGATGGTGAGGGTGACCAAAGTGCGGGCGGTGGCGTCCTCCCCGCGCGGCTCGGCGGCGGGGCGGCGGTCGATGGTGGTCGCGGTCATACAGATTCCCCAATCAGGCGTGGAGGCGGTGTTCGGCCGAGACGGCGAGACATTGGCGCAAGCTGGCCAGCAGAGGCTCGCGCTCAAACTTGCGCACGTAGTCGGTGAAGCCGGCGGCCCGCCCGGCTTCGACCTGCGCCGGACTGGTCATGCCGGTCAGCGCGATGATCGGCAGGTCCATCCATGGGCCGCCGGCGCGCAGCCGGGCAACGAAGGCGAGCCCGTCCATGTCCGGCATCTCGATGTCCGACACGATGGCGTTGAACCGCGCCCCGGCATCGGCCAGCGCCAGCGCCTCCGCCGCGCTTCCCACGGCGGTGACGTCATAGCCCGCCGCAATCAGGCTCGGCTCCAGCATCTGGCGAAAGAACGCGCTATCTTCGACGATGAGCAGCCGCGCATTGCCGCCCGGCCCGCCCTCGCCGGCATCGAACCAGTCGGCGAAAGCGCGGGTTAGCCAGTAGCCGGTATCGATGATGTCGGTCGCGCGCCCGGCAATGACCGCCTTGCCGAGAATCCCCGGCCGGTTGGTGGACAGCTGGATCGCCAGACTGTCCTCCACCACATCGATGATCTCATCGACCACCAGCCCCATGCAGCGATCATACCCCAGTCGCCGCTCGGCATCGGCAAACACCAGCACGGTCTGCCGCGGGCGCGTGAGGTCGAGCGTCCCTGACATGGCGATCAGCGGCATCAGCCGGCCGCGATACTGCGTCACGACCTGGTCGGCGCCCGCCTCGATTTGGTCGGCGCCGATCTCCTCGAGCCGCGCGACCAGGCCCAGCGGCACCACCTTGGGCTCTGCCCCGCCGGCTCGGAACAACAGCATCGCAGCCCGCTCCTCACGCCGCCCAGCCTTGGCCACGGCCGGTGGCCCGCCGGCGCTGCGCCCATCGGCCGAACCGGCGATGCCAGTGGCCCGCGCAATGCCGTTGGGATCAAGGATCATGATCACCGAACCATCGCCGAGAATAGTATTGCCGCTGAACATGGTCACGTGGCGCATGATGGGCGCCACTGGCTTGACCACGATTTCCTCAGTGTCGAATACCCGGTCGACCACGATGCCGAGTAGACTGGCACCGACCTGGGCGACCACGATATGGCGGCGCGATGCCGATGCCCGTGCTTCATCTGCGCGCAGCCGCAGCAAATCCGCGAGATTGACGAGCGGCAGCAACCTGTCGCGCAGGCGCAGCACCGGGGTGCTGTTGATCATCTGCAGCACCGGCTCACCCTCCGCCGCGTCGGCGGCGGCCTCAGTGCCGGCCCGCACCAGCTCCACCACGCTCAGCTGCGGAATAGCGAAGCGCTCCCCGCCTGCCTCGACGATCAACGCCGAGACGATGGCCAGCGTCAGCGGGATCTTGATGGTGAAGGTTGTCCCCTGCCCCACCGTGCTCGCCAGCTCAATGGTCCCGCCGATGCGTTCAACGTTCGTCTTCACCACATCCATGCCAACGCCGCGGCCCGAGACGGCAGTAATGGTCGCCGCCGTGGAAAATCCCGGACGGAAAATGAAGCGCAGGATCTGATTGTCCGTCATCCCCGCCAGCTCTGCTTCGGTGGCGAGCCCCTTGGCGATGATTTTCGCGCGGATCTTGTCGACCGGCAGGCCCCGCCCGTCATCGCCGACCTCGATCACGATATGCCCTCCCTCATGGAAGGCGTTGAGCGTGATATGGCCGGTCTCCGGCTTGCCGGCGGCGCGGCGCTCGGCCGGGGTCTCGAGCCCATGGTCCGCCGAATTGCGCACCATATGGGTCAGCGGGTCCTTGATCAGCTCGAGCACCTGGCGATCCAATTCCGTCTCGGCCCCGCGCATCACCAGCTCGATGCGCTTGTCGAGTTCGAGCGTGAGGTCACGCACCAGGCGCGGCAGCTTGCCCCAGGCATTGCCGATCGGCTGCATGCGCGTCTTCATCACGCCTTCCTGCAAATCGGTGGTGATGTGGGACAGGCGCTGCAGCGGCACCGAGAAGGCGGCACTCTCGCGGCTGCGGGCGAGTTGCAGAAGCTGGTTGCGGGTGAGCACAAGCTCGCTGACCAGCGTCATCAACTCCTCCAGCACATCGACGCCGAGGCGGATGGTCTGGTTCGACTGCGGCGCCTCGACAGCGGATTCCGGCGCGGGCCGGGGCTGCTCTGCCGGGACAGCGGCGATGGGTGGAACACTCGGCGCGGGCACGGCAGCCGGCACCTCCGCCACTGGCGGGGCGGCGGGCGACGGAGCAGCCGCGGGAGGCACGGCGCGGCCGTTGCTCACCGCATCCAGCCGGAGAATCAGCTCAGCATCATCCCCCGTCGGCTCCGCGCCGGTGGTCCCGAGGCTCGCGACAATGAACTTGATCTGGTCGATGGCGGCCAACACGGTGCTCACCAAATCCGGCGTCACGCCCAACACCCCGTCTCGCACCTTCCCGAGCACGTTCTCCGCAGCATGCGCCACCTTCTCCAGCCGCGGCAGGCCGAGGAAGCCGCAAGTGCCTTTGATGGTGTGGACCAGGCGGAAAATCAGCGACAACGTCTCGCCGTCATCGGGATTACGCTCGAGCCGCACCAGCGCGACGTCGAGCTCGGCGAGGTTCTCGGTGGTCTCGGTCAGGAATTCAGCGAGCAGATCGTCCATCGTGGCGCTCCGCCCCGGGGAGGGGATCGGTCCGGGGATGGGCGCAGTCTGCGTCGCAGGAACGAAGAAATGGTAAACCCTCGCCAGCAAAAACCGGCCAGCAAGCGCAAATTCAGCCGATATGCGACAGGATCAGCGGCGGCACGGGTTCCTGCCGCGCCGCCATCAGGAAGCCCAGCCGAATGCCGGCGCTAGTGGCGATCAGCACCGTCAGCGGCCCTTGCAGGGCACGCGACGTCTCGCTGCCCTCGGCCGCCAGGGCCTCCCAGGCCGCGGCCTCATCGGCCATGCAGGCGGCCAGCCGCGGTGGCCAGGCGGCGCGCGGGCCGGAGATGCTCACCGTGACGTCCCGCGCGGGGTCGCCGGCCACTGTCACATTACCGCCGCCCGGCAGGCTTTCCGCTGCCAGCAGCAGCACGTTCAACAGCACCCGCGTGGCGGCAGGGGAGTAGGGCTCGCTGGCCGCCACGGCATCAAAATGGATCGCCACCCGGCGCTGCGGCAGGCCCTCGGCAAGCGCGCGGAATTCCTCAGCACTCAGCGCCCCAGCGGGACCACCCCAGGCGGCACGCAAGAAGCGCAGCCGCTTGACCAGCCCGGCCGAAACCTCGGTGGCGAGCGCCAGCGCCTCCTCGGCGGCTTCAGGGTCTTCATTGACCATTTCAATGGAACCCATCAGCGTGCCAAGCGGCCCGCTGATGTCGTGGCAGAGTCGCATCGTGAGCAATTCAGCCAGACGCAATCCGTCGTTCACGCATGCGATCCTTTGCTGCCTCGGCCGTCCGGCCGCATCGATAGGACGATCCTGATGTTAACGAAGAAATTACGCTGCATTGTCGATCATTGTCGAGGAATGGAGGATTTGGCGCGTTGAGCGGCGCCGCGCCACTCCAGCCGGAGCGGGCGAGTTGGCTGGAGCCCGGCCAATGGGTGCGTCATCCCGGCCGTCCCGACTGGGGCGACAGCCAGGTGCAATCCGTCGTTGGCGCGCGGGTGACGGTGAATTTCGCCAATGCGGGAAAGGTGCTCGTCAATACCTCCGTCGTCGCGCTCGAAATCATCGAGGCGGAGTGAGCGGCGCGCCTTGCGCAGCGCGCCGCATGAGACAACATTGAGGGGGTATAGAACAAAGAACTGCCTGCGCCATGATCGATCCGTTCGGACGGCCCATCACATATTTGCGCGTTTCGGTGACGGACCGCTGCGACCTGCGGTGCGTCTACTGTATGGCGGAGGACATGACGTTCCTCCCCAAGGCCGAGGTTCTCTCGCTCGAGGAGATGGACCGGCTGTGCGGCGCATTCATCCGCCTCGGCACCAATAAGATCCGCATCACCGGCGGCGAGCCCCTGGTGCGTCGCGACGTGATGTCGCTGTTCCGCAGCGTGGGCGCGCGCATCGGCCACGGGCTCGATGAGCTGACGCTGACCACCAACGGCACCCAGCTGGCCCGCTACGCCGGCAACTTGCACGCCGCAGGGGTGCGGCGGGTGAATGTCAGCCTCGACACGCTGGATGCCGCGCGCTTCACCGCGATGACCCGCTGGGGCAAGATTGAGAAGACGCTCGACGGGATTTTCGCCGCCAAGGCCGCCGGCCTCGCCATTAAGATCAATGCAGTCGCGATGAAGGGGGTCAACGAGGATGAGTTCGACGCCATGATCGCCTGGTGCGGCGAGCACGGGTTCGACCTCTGCCTGATCGAGACGATGCCGCTCGGTGATATCGACGGCGACCGCACAGACCAGTACCTCCCTCTCTCCGTGGTGCGCGCGCGCATCCGCAAGCGCTGGACGCTGGAGGAGACCGCCTATACCACCGGCGGACCCGCCCGCTACTTCACTGTGGCCGAAACCGGCCAGCGCATCGGCTTCATCACGCCGATGACGCATAATTTCTGCGAAAGCTGCAACCGCGTGCGGCTGACCTGCACCGGCACACTTTATTTGTGCCTCGGCCAAGAGGACAGCGCCGATTTTCGCCAGGTGCTGCGCAGCGGTGCGAGCGACGACGCCCTCGATGACGCCATCCGTGCCGCCATCACCCTGAAGCCCAAGGGGCATGACTTCGTTATCGATCGTGCCCGCCAGCGGCCGGCGCTGGCCCGCCATATGAGTATGACGGGCGGCTGATCGCGGCCGGCTCGGGCAAAACCCGGTCAGCCGGAAAACTGAGTGAGACCTTGCTGCCAACCCCGGCATGCGCCTCGACGGACAGGTGCCCGCCATGCGCCTCGACCAGAGCACGCGCCAGTGCGAGGCGCAGGCTGATGCCGCGGCTATCCTGCCGCCGCGCCAGGGCCTCCGGCATCGCCGCTCCCCGCCCCTCATCGGCAATGAACAAGGTGTAGCAGCCTTCGACGGGGCTACCGCCGATATCGATCCAGTCCTCGTTGCGCGTGCCGCGCACGGCGTCGGCGAGAATGCGGGTCAGCGCATGGCGCAGTGCCCGGCGGTCCGCCCGCAGGCGGACAGGCCGCAGATCCGGCTGGATGCGCCAGTTGCGCCGGCCCGGCAGGATATTGGCGCAGACCGCGCCGATCGCTTCATCCACCACCGCACCAAGCAGCACCGCCTCGTCGCGCAGCACGCGCGGAGATTGGGTGTCGATCGTGAGGTCCTGCAGGTCATCCGCGAGATCTAGAAGGTCCGCCGCGCCGGCGGCGATACCTGCGGCGTCGGCATCGCCGGCGGCGACGAGGTGATCGGCATGGCCATGCAGCGTCATCCCGACGCCACGCACGTCATGCGCAGCGAGGCGCATGCGGCGGGTCAGCATCGCCTCGGACTCGACCGCATCGCGGTGCAGTCGGCGCGAATCACCGAGGGCGCGAGACAAGCTCATGACCCGCATCACCAACGCAGCAATTGCGGTCAGGCTGCCTATCGCTAGGATCAGGGTAGCAACGGCGACAAGAGGGAGTTCAAACATGGCGCGTTTTCACACGCCATGGCTGAATAAATCGTTAACGGTATGACCGGTGGAAAACCACCTTCATGTCGGCAACGCCACCCACCCGCGCGCGTGGCGCGGGGCTGACAATCAGCCTGCGGCCTTCTTGGCCCCGGCGCGCACGATGCGGCGCTTCAGCGCAATCGCCTCGGGGGCGAGGTTGCGGTTCGGCGTCGACAGCAGGTAAGCGTCGATCCCACCATTATGCTCCACCGTGCGGATCGCCCGGGTGGACAACCGCATGCTCACCGAAGCGCCGAGCGTGTCGGACAGCATAGAGCTATCCTGCAGGTTCGGGAGAAACCGGCGGCGGGTCTTGTTGTTGGCGTGGCTGACGTTATTGCCCGACAGGACGCCTTTCCCGGTGAGCTGGCAGCGACGAGACATCGTGGTAATCCTCAATAGCGGTCGACGGCACGAGATGCCGCGGGGAGGCGCGGCTTATGGCGAATGGGCGGCCCGCCGTCAAGCCATGCGGCGCAGCAGGCTCGCCTGCGCGCCTACTGCCGGATCAGCACAATACGCCGGTTGCGTGCCCGGGCCTCGGACGTGGCATTGTCGGTGATCGGCCGATCCGGCCCAATACCGGCCACCGATACCCGCGCCGGGTCCACCCCGGCGGCCGCTAGCGCATCGCGCACGGCAGTGGCGCGGGCCAAGGAAAGATCGAGATTGCGCACGCGCGGACCGATATTATCGGTGTGGCTCTCCACCAGCAGCCGCAGCATCGGCCAGTCCTTCAACATTCGCGCCACCTCGGCCAGCATCGGCGCCGCCTCCGCCTTGAGGGTCGGACGGTCGAAATCAAAGGGCAGGAACAGCCCCACCCGTCCGCGCCCCTCCAGCGCGCCGCGCAAACTGTCGGCCGGCGTGGCGCGGACGGCAGCCTTGAAGGATTTTTCCTCGACAATAGAGACGGCGATTGCAGTCTCCTGGCTCCACACCTTCACCCAGACTAACCGGCCGGAGTCGCCGAAACGCGCAATGGTGGTGGCCGCATCGGTGAACAGCACCTGCGCTCCGAGACGAGAAAGGGCGTCACGGTAGTTCAGCTGGATGTCGAGATCCGAAGCGAGTGCCCGGCCGGGCTTCGGGGCGTAGGTGATCTCTGTGCGCGCTCCCTGCACCTTCACGTCGCGCGTCTCCTCGCCGTCCTGGACGGTGAAAATCACATCGTCCAGGCTGTGGCGTTCCGGCGGATCGGCGACATAACCGGGCATGTGGCCCAGCCGCCGGTCGTCATTCCCCGAGGGCGGCAGCAGGGTGACGCGGTGGGCCGCCTGCTCGATCACCGTGAGGTTGATTGCACTCTCCTCGCTCCAGACCTTGAGCCAGACCTGCTGCCCCGCCCGATCGAGCCGGGCGACGGTGTTACGCTCGTCGGTGAAAACGATCTCCGCGCCCGCCTCTCGCAAAGCGTTGCGGTAGTTCTCGTGGATATCCGGGTCGCTGGCGGGGCGGCCGCCATCGCGAAGTGTGTAGACGATCTCAGTGCGCGCCCCCTGGATCACGACATCGCGCGTCTCGTCGCCATCGCGTAGCTGGAAGCTCCGCTGGTCGAAGGCGCGGCGGTCCGGCGCGTCGGCGATGTAGTCCGGCATATGGCCGATTGGCGCGAAATCGCTAACGCCGGGCGGGGTCAGCACCTGGTGATGCGGCGCAGGGGTCACGACCGTCACGTCGATCGCGTTGCTCTGGCTGGCGATGCGCACCCAGTCCCCATTGCCGGCCGCGCGGGCCAGGGTGAGCCGATCATCGGCCAGCACGATGCTGGCGCCTGCCAGTTGCAGGGCCGTCCGGTAGCGCGCGTGGATATCCTTGTCCCCGAGCGGGGCGGTGCCCTCCTTGGGCGCGTAGTGCTGGGTGCAGGTGCGGCCGGTGATGGTGAGCGGCCCGGTGGGAGTGGCGAATGTCACAGCATCCCAGGCCCGGCCATCCACCGGCGCCTCCGCCACGTAGCCGGCGATCCGTCCGGCCGGCGCGCAATCCCTCGGTGCCGCCTGCGCGCGGCAGACGGACGGCAGGGCGAGCAGGACCGAGATCACGAGGGCGAAGCGATAGCCAATCCGCATACGGGTTCCTTGAGCAGGTGCCATTCTGCCTGTTTCAGATGCAATGAACCAGCCGGGGCGGACCGATACCGCGGCAGGCTTGCCGCAAACCGCCGCCGGCATTAACCCTGGCACACTTCGGAGGAGTGTCGCCTGCCATGAATATCGACAAGGTGATGAGCATCGACGCCGCGATGGCCCATGTCACGCCCGGCGCACGGGTGATGATGGGGGAGTTCGTCGGCGCTGGCGAGCCGGCCAAGTGCATCGAGTGGCTCCTGGCGCACCGGATCGACCGCCTGACCCTGATCGCCAACACCTCCGGCCTGCGCGGCGACTTCCTGATGGGCAAGCTGTTCGCCGCGGGCCTCATCGAAGAATATATTGGCACGCACGGCGCCACCTCCAATGAGGCGTCGGACGCCTATCTCTCCGGCAAGCTCAAGGTCCGGCAGTTCTTCCCCATGGGCACCTGGGCTGAGAAGGTGCGGGCCGGCGGCCACGGGCTGGGCGGCGCGCTGGTGCCGGTGGGCGTCGGCATTCTCGACCAGGAAGGCCTGTTCCCCGACCTCGAGGAGCCCAAGCGGACCATCGAGATCAGGGGCAAGACCTACCTCGTCGAGGAGGCGCTGACCGCCGATGTCTCGATTATTCGCGGCTATCGCGCCGATCCGTTGGGTAACGTCGAATTCCGCTACATGGCCACCCAGAACCAGAAGGACCTGGCGATGGCCGGCAAGTTCACCATCGCCGAAGTGAACGAGATCGTGCCCGTCGGCGCCATTCCACCGGAGCGCGTCGGCTGCCCCGGCCCCTTCGTCAACGCGGTGGTGCAGGGGTACTCGCTGGCGGACCAGCACACGCTCTATCGCGACCACTGGATCAAGCTCGGCCGGTTGCCCAAGCTTCCGGAAGGAGAGACGCCATGAGCCATCTGCACGGGCAGGACCCCCGGGTGGTGATCGCCCGCCGCTGCGCCCGCGAGTTGCGGGCCGGCGAGGTGGTCAATCTCGGCATCGGCATTCCGACCATGACGGCGAATTATCTGCCGCCCGGAGTGCAGGTGATATTCCACTCCGAGAATGGCTGCTTCGGCTTCGGCCCCAAGCCCGGCACGCTGGAGGCCGACAGCGACGTCTCCAATGCCTCGACCGAGCCGGTGACGCTGATGCCCGGTGCCGCGATCATGGACCTCACCACCTCGCTCGGCGCCATGCGCAACGGCTATATCGCCACCTCCGTGCTGGGCGGGCTTGAGGTGGACCAGGAAGGCAACCTCGCCAACTGGGCCTCCAAGCGCAACGGCAAGTGGTGGCCGGGCATCGGCGGCGCGATGGACCTCTGCTACGGCGTGCCGCGCATCATCGCGGCGCTCCAGCACACCGACAAGCACGGACACAGCAAGGTCAAGAAGCGCACCCACTTGCCGCTCACTGGCAAGGGCTGCGTCAAGGTGATCGTCACCGACCACGCGGTGTTCGATGTGACGCCTGAGGGCCTGGTGCTGCGCGAGGCCTATCCGGGCCTCACGGTCGAGAACATCCGCGCCGTCACCGAGGCGGATTTCACCGTCTCGCCCAATTTCGGGCCGATGGACATCTGACAACGGGGAGGACGGCCATGCTGGCGCGGGACAATTGGGGCTGGCAGGCCCGCATCGGCATGTTCATCGTCGGCAATGAGGCGGTGCCCGAGGCCGAATGGTGGGCGATGGCACCGCAGGGCGTCTCCGTGCATGCCGCGCGGGTCACCGCCGGGGCCCCCTGGGCCCGCTGGCGGGAGGATCACAGTGGCGTGGTGCCAGAGCCCGACCTCGCCCGCGGCGCCGCCCAATTCGCCGCCATGCGCCTCAGCGCCATCGTAGTCGGCCACAGCTCCAGCTCCATCCTCGGCGGTGCCGGCTGGGACGAGGCGACCGTTGCCGCACTCGCGCCGCTGATCGGCCCCGGCCCCGCCATCACCACCAACGGGCTCGACTGCCTCGCCGCTCTGCGCTCCTCCGGCGTGCGCCGGCCCTTCCTGGTGCTGCCGCCCTGGTTCAACGACACCATCGTCGCCGCCGGCGTGGCGTATTACCGTGCCCTCGGCATGACCCCCGCCAGCCATATGCGCTACGATCCCGGCCGCAAATGGCGTGACCTGCCGCCCGGCGAGCTCTACCCCAACGGGATGGGCTTCGAGCAGGAGATCGAACCCCTCTATGCCCAAATCCGCGCCGCCTGCCCGCCCGAGGCCGACGGCGTGCTGATCGCCGGCACCGGCTTCCGCTGCATAGGCATTCTCGACGCCCTGGAAACCGACCTCGCCCGCCCCGTCATCTCCGCCAACCAGGCCAGCCTCTGGCACTGCATGCGCATCTCCGGAATCCGCACGCCCGTAACCGGCTACGGCAGCCTGCTGACGCTGTGATTTTCGGGCAGGGAGCGGATAAAGTCAGAACGGGGGCCCTGCCCCCCGCCAGGGGCCGAGCCCCTGGACCTCATGCATTTGAAGGCATGCCGGTGAAAAAGAGAGGGGGCCAGCTCTGTGGTAGCAACCACTGAGAAGGCCCCCTCTCTTTTTCACCAGCCTCTTAAACGGATTGGGTCTGGTGGGTTCCAGGCCCCAGTGGGGTCAAGGGGCAGAGCCCCTTGCCTTCCTTCCCGACACCGTGGCCCGAAAATCTCGGGTCAGTTGGTCGCAGCCGGCGCCTGCTCGGCGCGGCGGCTCTGCCAGAGCGCGAGGAAGTCGATAGGCTGGAGCAGCACGGGCGGGAAGCCACCGTCGCGGGTGACGTCGGAGAGGATGGAGCGCGCGTAGGGGAAGAGGATGCGCGGGCATTCCACCAGCAGCACCGGCTCGACGGCGTTGTCGGGGATGCCGGAGAGGGTGAACACGCCGGCATAGGCGAGTTCGGCGAGGAACACGCGCGGGCCGCTGGCGCCGCCATTGCTCACCGGCTCGGACGCCTCGGCGCGGATTGCCAGCGTCACCTCGAAGACGTTCTGGCCTTCCTGCACGCGGCGGGCCTGAACGTCGAGGTTGATATCGACCCGCGGCGCAGTTTTGAGCTGGGTGTAGATCATCGGCGCGCCCGGCACTTCGAAGGACAGATCCTTGATGTACTGGATGTTGACCGCGATCGGGGCGGACGTCTGGGCGGCGGCCTGGGCCGGATCCTGGGTGGTGGCGGACATGATGGTCTCCGTTTCACGAATATGCGCCGGGCGGTAGCACAGCCCCGCCCGCGAAGAAAGCTACGCCCGGCTTACGCCGCTTTAGTGGTGCCAGGTGAACCCTTCGGGCGCCGGGCCAGTCGGGTCGCAACGCAGAAGTTGGCCGTTGGTCACCTTGGTGCCGGTCATCGCCAGGATGAACCCCCAATGGCTGACCACCAGCGTGTCCGACCAATCGGGGATGGCCGCCATTTCGGCGCGGAAGCGCGCGGCGCGGCCAGCCAGCTGCTCCACCGGCTCCTCCACCTGCGGCCACCAGATCTCGTCGATATGGGAGAAATCGTGCTGCGGCCAAGCGCGCTCCAGCTCGGTGCGCGGGGAGCCGATGTCGCAGGCGAAGGCGTAGCGCTCGCCCACCAGCGGGTTGACGATGACGTTGATGGCAAGCTTCCGCGCGATCGGCGCAGCGGTTTGCAGAGCCCGCGTGTAGGGCGAGGCGATGATGCGGCGAATGCCGGACTCCGCCAACGCCTGCGCCGCCGCCTCGGCCTGCTGGTGGCCCAGCTCGGTCAGTTTGGGGTCGACGATGCCGGGATCACGCTTGGTTTGCGTGAACAGCAGGTTGAATTCGCTTTGGCCATGGCGGAGCAGGATCATGCCGACCGATTAGCCGCTGGGCACAGGGCTGGCAATGCCGCAGCCTTTCCGCGCGGCTTTGTTGTGCGGCGCGGGCGGCGCGCCTATGTGTTGAGGAATGGCGCCGGCCTTCGGCGCATGAACGCTATGGAGTGAATTGATGGGTGGCGGCGGCGGTTTTCCGATCGATCTCGTGCTGTTCGCCATGATCGCGGTGTTTCTCGTCCTGCGCCTGCGCAGCGTGCTCGGCCGCCGCCAAGGCTTCGAGCGCCCGGCCGAGCCGGTGCAGCCGGCCGAACCGATGCCGCGCATGGCGCCCGGCCGCCAGGACGGCCCGGTGATCGACGGCACCGCCCAGCCCATCCGCCACCGCGTGGTTCCGCCGCCGGGCAGCCCGCAGGGCCAGGCGCTCGCCCGCATGTCGGTGGTGGAAGCGACTTTCGACCCCGCCCGCTTCCTCGATGGCGCCGAAGCGGCCTTCCGCATCATCGTCACCGCCTTCGCCGCCGGCGACCGCGCCCGGCTGCATCCGCTGCTCTCCGAGGACACCTACCGCGCCTTTGAAGGCGCCATCACCGCGCGCGAAACCGCCGGCGAGACCCAGCGCACCGAAATCCGCAGCATCGAGTCGGCCAGCATCGAGGCAGCTGAATTGCGCGGCACCACGGCCGACATCACCGTGCGCTTCATCTCCGACCAGGTGAACGTCACCATCGGGCGCGACGGGCTGCCCTCAGCCGGGGCCGACGCGGTGACCGAGATCACCGATTTGTGGAGCTTCGAGCACAACCTCGCCTCCCCCGATCCCACCTGGCGGCTCGTGGCCGCGCGCAGCGCCTGATGCGGCGCCTCGCCGCGGCGGCGCTGGGTGCCCTCGCTTTGCTCACCGCCTGCACGCCGCCGCAGCCCGCCCGCGTCGTCGGCCCATCGGACGCCCAGGCGACCTGGACGCCGCCCACCGGCCCCGGCCCGGCGCTGACCCCGGTGACGTTCGCGCATCTGCCGGGCTGGCGCACCGACAAGCTGGCCGAGGCGATGCCAGCCTTCCTTGCGAGTTGCGTGCAAATGCTCGCCGCCCCCGGACAGACCCTCGGCGGCATGGGCGAGGCCGCCGCCCGCGGCGGCACCGCCTCCCGCTGGCGCACAACCTGCGAAGCCGCACGGGCGGTACCCCCCGGCAATGAGCCGGCGGCGCGCGCCTTCTTCGAGACCAATTTCCAGCCCTACGCCCTCTCCGCCGATGGCAGCGCCAGCGGCCTGTTCACCGGCTATTACGAGCCCGAGGTGCGCGGCGGCCGCAGCGCCAACGCCACCTACAAATCGCCGCTCTATCGCCGCCCCAATGACCTGCCGGCCAGCCCGCGCAACACCCCCTACTTCACCCGCGCGCAGATCGAAAACGGCGCGCTGCGCAAGAAGAGCCTGGAATTTCTTTGGCTGGCCGACCCGATCGACGCCTTCTTCCTGCAAATCCAGGGCGCCGGCCGCGTGGTACTGCCCGACAACCGGGTGGTGCGCGTCTCCTATGACGGGCAGAACGGCCAGGCCTATGTGCCAATCGGCCGCGTGCTGGTGGACCGCGGCGAGATGACGCTGGATCAGGTCTCGATGCAGACGATCCGCGCCTGGCTGGTGGCTCACCCGAAGGACGCGCACGGGGTGATGAACATGAACCCCTCCTACGTGTTTTTCCGCGAGCTCACCGGCATGTCCTCCGATGCCGGCCCGCCCGGCGCCCTCGGTGCGCCTTTGTCGCCGATGCGCTCCGCCGCGGTGGACAAGAACATCATCCCGCTCGGCGCCCCCATCTGGATCGACACGCAGGACCCGCTCGACGGCACCAAGCTGCAGCGCCTGATGATGGCGCAGGACCTCGGCGGCGCCATCAAGGGCGCCATCCGCACCGATATCTTCTTCGGATGGGGCCGCGATGCCGAGGAACGCGCGGGACGGATGCGCCAGCGCGGCACCGAATTCGTGCTGCTGCCGAAGTTTGCTCAATCTGCCTCTACGCGGTGAGTCCGGCCCGGCTCCTCTGCGGCGACTGCCTCGATGTGCTCGCGACCCTTCCGGAGGCCAGCGTCGACGTCGTCGTGACCTCGCCGCCCTATAATCTCGGCCTCGGCTACGCCACCTACCGCGACAGCCGCGAGGAGGCGGAGTATCTTGACTGGATGGTGCGCGTCGCCGCAGCGCTGCGGCGGGTCATGCGGCCGGATGCCTCGTTCTTCCTCAACATCTCCGGCTCCTCCGCACGCCCCTGGCTGCCCTTCGAGCTGATCGTCCGGCTGCGCCCCCTCTTCGCGCTGCAGAACCACATCACCTGGATCAAATCGATTGCCACGCCCGGCGACTCGGTCGGCCACTACAAGCCGGTCGGCGGCGCGCGCTTCCTCAACCACGCCCATGAGCACATTTTTCACCTGACCCAGGACGGCAACGTGAAGCTCGACCGGTTGGCGATCGGCGTGCCGTTCAAGGACAAATCCAACATCGCCCGGCGCGGCCATGCGCGCGATCTGCGCTGCCGCGGCAACACCTGGTTCATCCCCTACGACACCGTGCAAAGCCGCGCCGAGAAGTTCCACCACCCCGGCACCTTCCCGGTCGACCTGCCCCGCTGGTGCATCCGCCTGCACGGCCGCCCCGGCGCCGTGGTGCTCGACCCTTTCATGGGCACCGGCACCACGCTGGTCGCGGCGGCACTGGAAGGGGCGGATGGCATCGGGATCGAGTTGGATCCCGCTTATGTCGCAATTGCCGAGGCGCGATTGGCGGCTCTCCCCTCGTCTTTTGCCGCCGAGCGCTTAGAATAAGGCCATGCCGAACACGAAACCCCGCGTCGCCCTTTTCGTCACCTGCCTCGTGGACCTGCACCGGCCAAGCGTCGGCTTCGCGGCGATCAAGCTGCTGGAGCAGGCGGGATGCCATGTCGAGGTGCCGCGCGCCCAGACCTGCTGCGGCCAGCCGGCCTATAACAGCGGTGATCGCGCCACCGCGCGGGAGCTGTGCCGCGGCCTGCTCGATGCCTTCGGCGGCTATGAGTACGTCGTCGTCCCATCCGGCTCCTGCGGCGGCATGCTGCGCGAACACATGCCGCACTTGTTCGATGACGACCCCAACACCCGCGCCCGCGCCGACGCGCTGGCCGCCCGCACCTATGAGCTGGTGAGCTTCCTCACCGACGTGATGGGCGTGAAGTCGGTCGATGCCGCCTATGCCGGCACCGTGACCTATCACGACTCCTGCGCTGGCCTGCGCGAACTCGGCATCAAGGCCCAGCCGCGCGCGCTGCTCGCCTCGGTCGATGGGCTCAAGCTCACCGAACTCGCCGACGCCGAGGTGTGCTGCGGCTTCGGCGGCACGTTCTGCGTGAAATATCCGGAGATCTCCGTGCGCATGGTGAGCGACAAGACCAAGTCCATCGCCGCCACGGGCGCCGACACGCTGCTGGCCGGCGACATGGGCTGCCTCCTCAACATGGCCGGCCGCCTCAAGCGCGAAGGCTCGCCAGTGAAAACCCGCCACATCGCCGAGGTGCTGGCGGGGATGACCGGCGATCTGCCGCCGATTGGCGAAGCACGGGGTGGCGAGGGGCGCGGCTGATGCACATCAACTCCCCCAAGTTCAAGGCCAACGTCACCCACGCCCTGGCCGATACCCGCCTGCAAAAGGCGCTCGACTTCACCCGCCCCTCCTTCGCCGGCCGCCGCTCCGCCGCCGTTGCCAACTTGCCGGAGTTCGAACAGCTCCGCGATATCGGGCGCGACATCAAGAACCACACGCTCGCCCATCTCGATTTCTACCTGGAAACCTGGGCCGCCAATGTCGAGAAGGCCGGCGGCCACGTGCACTGGTGCAGCACCGCCGACGAAGCCCGCGCCGCGGTGCTGAAAATCTGCCAGGACGCCGGCGCCCGCACCGTCACCAAGGGCAAGTCGATGATTTCCGAGGAGCTCGGGATCAACGAGCACCTGGAGAAACACGGCATCGCCCCGGTCGAGACCGATCTCGGCGAATACATCCTGCAAATCCGCGACGAGGGCCCCAGCCACATCATCGCGCCCGCCTTTCACCTCAACCGCGAGGACTGGGAGGAGAGCTTCCGCAAGGTCCATACCGACCTGCCGGCCGATCGCGTGTTCAATGAGCGGCGTGACATCCTCACCGAGGCCCGCACCCGGTTGCGCGAGAAATTCCTCGCCGCCGATGTCGGCATCACCGGCGCCAACTTCCTCATCGCCGAAACCGGCTCCTCCGTCATCGTCACCAACGAGGGCAATGGCGACCTCACCCAGACGCTGCCGAAGGTGCATATCGCGCTGGCCAGCATCGAGAAGGTGGTGCCCACCCTGGAGGACGCCACCTCCCTACTCCGCCTGCTCGCCCGTTCCGCCACGGGCCAGGATTTCTCGGTCTACACCACCTTCTCCACCGGCGGCCGCCGCCCCGGGGACCTCGACGGCCCCGAGGAATACCACGTCGTGCTGATCGACAATGGCCGCTCCAACATGCTGGGCACCGAATTCCAGGAGATGCTGCGCTGCATCCGCTGTGCGGCCTGCATGAACCACTGCCCGGTCTATTTCACCGTCGGCGGCCACTCCTATGGCTGGGTCTATCCCGGCCCGATGGGCTCGGTGCTGACCCCCTCGCTGATCGGCGTCGATCAGGCCGGCCACCTCCCCAATGCCTCCACCTTCTGCGGCAAATGCGAAAGCGTGTGCCCGGTAAAGATCCCGCTGCCCAAGCTGATGCGGCATTGGCGGGAACGCGAGTTCGAACGCCACCTCTCGCCGCAAGGCACGCGCAGCAACCTCGCCATCTGGGCCTGGTTCGCCAAGCGGCCGCAACTCTACCGCTACGCCACCGGATTTGCCGCCCGCGTGCTCGGCTGGCTCGGCGGCAACAAGGGCCGCGTCGCCTCCCTGCCCTTCGCCTCCGGCTGGACCGAAGGGCGCGACCTGCCGACGCCGGAGGGCGATACCTTCTTCGCGCGCTATGCCAAGGCGCAGCGGGAGGGCAAGGCATGAGCAAGGACACCATCCTCACCGCCATCCGGCGCGGCCTCAAGCGCGGTCCCCTGCCGGAAGACCAGCAGATGGGCCTGCGCGCCCGCCTCACCGGCCATCCGCGCCACCTCATCCCCGCCCGCAGCCGCGTCTCCCGCCCCGAGCAGATCGCCCTTTTCATCCGCAATATCGAAAAGGAATTCGGCTCCGTCGCCCGCGTGGCCAACCTCGCCGCCATCCCCGATGCCGTGGCCGACTATCTCGCCGCGCAGAACCTGCCGACCGATTTCGCCATGGCGCCGCACCCTGAACTGGCGGAAATCCCCTGGGACACAAGGCCCTTGCTCGTCCAGCGCGTCGGCCGCGCTCAGCCGACCGATCTCGTCAGCCTCCAACACGGCTACGCCGCCATCGCCGAAACCGGCACGCTGATGCTCCCCGCCGCGCCGGAACGCCCGACCACCCTCAACCTCCTCTCCGACACCTTCCTCGTCGTCCTCCGCGCCAGCCGCATCGTCGGCGCCTACGAAGAAGCCTGGGACCTCCTGCGCGCCGAAAGCCACGACCAGCGCTCCGGCGGCTTCATGCCGCGCAACGTCATGCTGGTCACCGGCCCCTCCCGCTCCGCCGACATCGAATCCACCCTCGAACTCGGCGCCCACGGCCCGCGCCGCCTGCACGTCCTCCTCGTGGAAGATGATCCGGCCGTC
>CAIPLM010000127.1 GCA_903865895.1 uncultured Rhodospirillales bacterium
AGCACGGCCGTGACCATGCGCATCGTCGGGTGATCCGGCGAGATATAGCCCTTGGGGTCATGCCCCTGGTCGCAGGCCAGGCAAACGAAGCCGGAATGCTTGCCCGAGCAGTTATTATGCAGCGCGCTCGGCGTGCCCCCCGCGGCGGCCAGCCGGCGGGCAGCGGCGTCGGACGGCCAGTGGCTGCCGCATTCGAGGCAGGACACATCCCGCCCCGCCTTGGCCAGCATCGAGGCGGCGGTGGCGACATGGTCCTCCTCGCCATTATGCGACGAGCAGGCGAGCGCGATCTCGGCATCCGTCAGCCCCAACCGCGCCGCCGCCCCGGTCTCCACCAGCGGCAGTGCCTGCATGGACTTCACCGCCGAACGCGGGAAAATCGCGCTGTCGATATCGCCGACGGAAAAAACAATGGCGCCCGAGGCGTCACAAATGGCGGCGGCCCCGCGATGCGCGGACTCGACGCGCCCGCCGCGGGTAATATTGACGAGAACAGGATCCATCGGTTTCCTCGGTTTACTGGTTTCGCTGGCTTCTAGAGCAACTTGCCCGGCCATAGAAGCCGTCATGCTCGCCCCGGGGCCATGCCCGCCGCCAGCACCAACGCCCACGCAACGCCACCGCTCCAGGGAGCAGGGCATCGCGTGGTGGGCTGCACGACCAAAAAACCCGGAAATCGGCGCGGCCCGCGGCGGCGGTACGGCCGGCCGCGGCGCCGGTCGCGCAATGCCGGTCAGCGCGCGCGGCGGCGGCGGAAACCCCGGCCGCACCACGCGCCGCTCCGCCGCCACCGGCGCCTGTTCCAAAAGGCGCACACGCGGCCGCGCGGAGTCCGAGCGCTCCCCGCCCATCCGCCGCGCCACATCGCGCCGATGCCGCCGCACGGCCGCCACCTCAGGCACCACCGGCCCCGCCGCGATGCGCGCCATGAGCGCGACAAAATCCCGCCCCCATTGCGTCAGCATCGCATGCAATGCCCGCCCACCCGGCAAGAGCCGCCACAACCCCCAGGGCGCCAACAACGCAAGCAGCAGCCCGGATACAGCTTCCCCCAGCAAAACCGCGGGATGCGGCTCGGCCTGGGGAGGCGCAGGGAAGGGGGCCTTCAGTTCCATGGGTTATATCTAAACCATGAGTTAAATTCGATCAAGAGAAAAATAGCCGCCACACCGAAAATTTTTCTCCCCTCACCCAAGTAGGGCGGATGAGCACAGCGCATCCGCCACCCCCAACTCGCCCCCTCCAACTCACCACCAACGCCACCCAAACACCGCGCCTCAAAAGCCGTGCAATCCAACCCCGGTCAGCAGAATACCGAGCGTGTCGCAACCCAACCCTACCCACGGCCATTGCGATGGCCACTGACTGGCCTGCCTACGCCAGACTCTCGACGGTCGCTCCAGCAGGCCAGTCAGCGGCCTCCTACACCACGACCGGGGACACGACCCACTCCCCGCCACCGCTCCCGCCGCAGCGGAGCCGCAATCATTGAATCCGTTGAGGCCTCACCGCGCTCAAGCGCCACCGGAGGCACGGGCAGCGCCCTACGAACAGGGATGGCGGCTATTGTGTGAACCTCAGATTCTGAAGGATCATGTTCGTAATCGTCTGCTGTCCAACCTGAGCGGCGGCTGCCTTTGCCGTATCGGGGATTTCCTGGGCTTTTGGTGCAACCAGTTTTGGAGCGTTGTTCGGCGCATTGAAATTGTCGTTCAAGAACTTCTGATACGTGAAGTCCTTTGGGGTGAAGGAGGCCGGGGTAAATGCGATTACGAGGGTATGCGTATCGGTCCGACCCAGGTTAGCCAAATTGTTCTGACCTCCTAGCCCCTTGAAATGCCGAATGCTCCAGCTTGGGCCTGCGTTTGCGCCCCAGGAAACCTGAAACTCGATCGTTGCTCCAAATGTGGGTACCGTGCCTTGCTTCGTTGGATCAAGGCTTACGCCAACGTCAAAATAATATTGCTCAATGCTGGAAAGTGCGTCGTTTGCTGTTTCCTCAATGCCAAGGCTACCGAGCAAATTATGGTTTCGAGATGGCTTGTTCTTGCAGAATGAAGTGTTTTCTGCTGATCCAGCTCGCGTGATATCATTCCGAATTTTTGTCATATCAAATACAGTGGTCTGATTGAAATTGCGTGTCTGCTGATTTGTATAAGATGCGCTGATATTATTGCTGAAAAAAGACGAAGCTGCCGCAAACGGATGTATGAAGCTGAGAGACGGTGTAATCCCGCCGACATCGACGACTTTGAGCGTCATGTTGAGATTCACGACATAGCCGTCCCGGGCAAGTTCAGGATGCAGTTCAACGCTATGCGCCAATTCACACGTGACATGCGCAACGAGGTCCTTCACGGTCACCCCTTCTTCTTGGGTCCGGGCTACGTCCAAACTCGGAACGCCCGAACAGGCTGACATGCCCAGCAAAGAAAGAGCGGCGATTGGAGCGATACACGCATTCTGGGGGAACCGGCGTGCCATTGGAGACTCTCCCGCTTTTGAATTTAAGCCTTTGCAAGCTATTGCGGTTATTCATAAATTGTAAATCGGTTATATGCAACGAAAATAATATAAAAAAATCATCAAATCAATATATCGGCATTTTTTTGATATTTTTGCATTATATTTACAGATGTATAATGTAATTAAGGAGGCTGGATATAGGAAATAGATTCCACATTGATCGGGTGTGGAGTTCTGAATTCGAGTCGGCCGAATTTGCTTATGCGTGAAATCTAACCGGTCGTTGGTCTTCATCCTGCTGCATGCACGTCACGCCAAGGATGGTCCATCGAG
>CAIPLM010000128.1 GCA_903865895.1 uncultured Rhodospirillales bacterium
GCACTGAACAGCCGGTCGGCGAAGACGCGGCCGGGGAGCGGGCCGTCATGCCCCTCGAATACCTGCACCGCGCGCACGGTGGCACCGACCTTCCAGCCGGCGACCGGCTTGGCGATCAGCGCGGCCATGCGGTCCTGCACCTGATACGCCTCGGCGCGGCTGGCGACGCCCTGCCCGGAAGGCGGCAGCGGGATGGTGGTGCCGTCGCGCCAGGCGGCGGCGAGTGCGCTCGCCAGGGCTTCCAATCGTGCGTCCATGGTGGTTCTCCTTGGCGCCCGTCAGCGGAGCGCGTTGTTTTCGCGGGTGATAATCTCGATGGCCACCCCGCCCTCGGGCGGGCGGCGCTGCACCAGCGCCTCGGTGGCCAAAGCGGCGATGCGGCCGATATCCTGGTGGATCAGCGCGTCGATCGTGCCGTCCAGCAAGGCGTGCTTGGTCTCGGCGTTGTAGTTATGGGCGATCAGCACCGGCGGCTTGACGCGCCCGGCGGCGCGCACCGCCTCGATCACCCCGGTGACGCCGCCGCCAACCGCGTAGATGCCGGCCAGCTCCGGCTCGCGCTGCAGCAGCTCGGCCACCGCGGCGCGGGTGATCGCGGCATCGTCGCCACCGGTCACCACATCGAGGCAGCGCAGATCGGGCCGCTCGGCGCGCACGAGGTTGCGGAATCCGCTCTCGCGCTCCTCGTGCGAGCGGTACAGCTCGCCGCCCCAGACAATCGCGAGCCGGCCCGCCCCGTGGCAGAAGCGCGACATCAGATAGCCCGCGGTTCGCCCGGCGGCCCGGTTGTCGAGCCCGACATAGGCGAGACGCGGCAGCCCGGCGATATCGGTCAACACGGTGACGACCGGCACGCCTTCGGCCACCAGCCGGCCGAGCGCCTCGCGCACCAACACATGGTCGAGCGCCTGCACTGCCACCCCGGCGCTGCCCTCCTCGGCGCACGCATGCAGCCGGGCGGCGAGCGCGGCGGCGTTCATCCGCGGCACGTAGCTGACCTCGGCCGCGCAGCCGGACTGGCGCGCGGCGGCGGCGATCATCGGGCCGAGCCCGGCGGTGACCGAGCTGTCATCCTGCGCCAAGATCACGTCGATGCGCTGCACGCCGGACGGCCCGCGCTCTTCCAGGCTGCCGATCACGCGGATCGCCTCGGTCACACGGGCGATGGTGTCGTCCCGCACGCCGGGGCGGCCATTGATCACGCGGTCCACCGTCGCGGCGCTGACGCCGGCGCGGGCGGCGATCTCGGATATGCGGGGGCGGCGCTGCATCAGCATGTGTGTCGCGGGCTTGGGCCCTATCCTCCTGGTGCCACCCGCTTTGCTTGACGCGAGACAGTCACCCATGAAGGGTCGCAGCTCCCTCATTTGAGGTCAAGATGCCGCAGGATGATGCGAATCCATCACCGGATTGACAAACATCCCCATGCTGCGGCATCTCCGGCGCAGGGCGTGGGTATCATGCGGCTTTTGTGCCGCTTCGGCCTTGCATCCCGGACCGGAACAGGCAAAGCCTGCCGCAGTTCGATACTAGGCGGGCATGCAGATGCCCGGCTCACAAGCAACAGGAGGGATCGTTTCATGGCAATCAGGAAATGGGCGCTGCTCGCCGCCCCGCTGCTGGCGCTGGCCGCCACGCCGGCCAAGGCGCAGGACGGCGTCATCCGCATCGGCGTGACGCTGCGCATGGTCGTGGAAAACGGCCTCAAATACGGCCAGATGGTGAAGGACGAGTTCGAGGCGGTGAACGCCGCCGGCGGCATCAACGGCCACAAGATCGAGATCCAGCTGCTTGACGACGAGTGCAAGCCCGACAAGGGCGTCTCCAACGTCAACCGCTTCATCCACCAGACCCAGGTTGACCTCATCATCGGCTCGACCTGCTCCTCGGTCTCGATGCCCATGGTCGATATCGTGACCAAGGAAGAGATCCCGCTGGTCATCCCACAGTCCACCAACCAGGACCTGACCAAGAAGGGCAGCCCCTGGGTGTATCGCGTGCCGGTGTCCGAGCGCTTCTACGCCGCGGTGCATGCCAAGTGGCTGGCCGAGAATGTCGGCAAGAAGGTCGCCTATCTCGTCACCACCGATACCGCCGGCATCGGCTTTGCCAAGCAATATCAGGTCTATATGAAGAAGACCTACAGCGTCGATCCGGTGATCGAAGTGCAGGCGCAGGAGACCGATCTCGACTTCCGGGCCGCCCTGCTCAAGATCAAGTCGATGAACCCCGACGTGCTCGCCATCGGTGGCCAGGCCGATGCGATCGCCCGCGTCAGCCAGCAGTCCTACGAGGTGGGTATCCCGTCGCGCGTGCGCCGCGTCGCCGCCTCCGCCGCGTCCAACGCGCCGGTGCCGGAACTCGGCGGGGATTCGGTGAAGGGCCTGATCTACGCCGCCGCCTTCAACTGCAATGACGAGCGGCCGGAAGCCAAGGCCTTCGTGAAGCTCACCCAGACCAAGTACGGCGTGCGCTGCCCGGACCATGATTTCAGCCAGGCCTATGACACCGTGAAGATCGTCACCCAGGCCCTGAAAACCGCCAATCTCAAGCTCACGGCCGGCTCGCATGCCGCCGACCGCATGGCGATCCGCGATGCGATGGCCAACGTGAAGGACTTCCACGGCCTCGCCTCCGGCCCGATCAGCTTCTGCGCCGCGCCGACCCCGCAATGCCGGGACGGCAACCGCACGGGAATCCTGGTCGAATACACCAAGGGCGGCAAGGATTACGACACCAAGCTGCTCGCCCGCGTGACGTTCGACGCGGATTTCGGCCTCTAGGACTATGGGCTGCCCTCGGGTAGCCCACCCCGCCTACACGTCTCTCCACCCCGTCCGCGCGCGCGGACGGGGTTCGTTGAATGAAATGGAATGGCCTTGGTGACTGCCCCAACCGGCGCCGATTGGCGTTCGCGCATGCATCCGGTTTTGCCCTGGCTCGGCGGGATCGCGGTGCTGTCGTTCCTGCCGCTGATCACGCGCACGGCGTATGATCAGTACCTGCTGAACGTCATCGCCATCAACGTCGTGCTCGCCGTCGGGTTGAATATCGTCAAGGGGTTTGCGGGTCAGGTGACGGTCGGGCACGTCGCTGTCATGGCGATCGGTGCCTATGCCTCGGCGGTGTTCTCGGTGCATCTCGGCCTGCCGTTCTGGCTGGCACTTCCCGCCGCCATGGCGGTTTGCGCCGGCGTGGGCCTGCTGGTCGGCATTCCCGCGCTCCGGCTGGAGGGCGCCTATCTCGCGCTCGCCACGCTCGGGCTCGCCGAAAGCGTGCGCATCGTGATTTCCGGCACGGAGTGGCTGGGTGCCGCGATGGGCTTCGAGGGCATCCCGCCGCCGCATATCGGCGGCTTCGTGATGGAAACCCATTTCCGCTACTACTTCGTGGTGATGCCGATCGCGGTGATGGGCATCTACATCTCGTTCGCCATCCTGCGCTCCGATATGGGCCGCGCCTTCAAGGCGATCCGCGAGGACCAACTGGCCGCGGCGGCGAGCGGCGTGCATGTCGCGAAGTTCAAGCTGATCGCCTTCGTGCTCTCCGCCCTCTACGCCGGCTGCGCCGGCAGCCTCAAGGCGCACATGGCGCCGGGCTACCTGAACCCCAACGACTATTCGCTGCAGGAAATGGTGACGCTGCTGCTGATGGTCATCTTCGGCGGCATCGGCCATATCTGGGGCGCGGTGATCGGCGCCATCGCGGTGACCATCATCAATGACCTCACGCAGGACTATTACACCTACCGCATGGCGATCTTCGGCGGCGTGATCGTGCTGACGGTGATGTATATGCCGCGCGGCATCGGCGGCATGATCGAGGATTTCTGGGTCCGCAAGCGGTTCGCCGCCCTGCGCGCGGCGACCAAGGCGAGGCAGGCCGCGCCATGAACCTGCTGGAAATCAAGGGCTTGTCGAAGCGCTTCGGCGGCTTCCGTGCCCTCAGCGGCATCGATCTCAACGTGCGCCAGGGTGCCGTGCATGGCATCATCGGGCCGAATGGCTCGGGCAAGAGCACGCTGTTCAACATGATTTCCGGCGTCTATCTGCCGGAGCCCGGCTCGCAGATCGTCTTCAACGGCACCGATATCACCGGCAAGCCGTCGCACGAGATCGCCCGCCTCGGCGTCGCCCGCACCTTCCAGATGCTGCGCATCTTCGAGGGCATGAGCGTGATCGAGAACATGATGGTCGGCCATCACGGGCTCACCGGCTATTCGCCGCTGGCCGCGGTGTTCGGCGTGAAGTCGGTGCGCAGCGAGGAGCGCCGGGTGCGCGCCGAGATGATGGAACTGCTCAACTTCATCGGCTTGGCCGACTATGCCGAGATGCCCGCCGGCGAAATGTCGGGCGGCCAGCGCCGCCTGCTCGCGCTCGGGCGCGCCATGGCGGCCAAGCCCAAGCTGCTGATGCTGGATGAGCCGGGCGCCGGGCTGTCGCCCACCAATGTCGATATCCTGCTCGATACCGTGCGCGCGCTGCAGCAGCGCTTCGGCCTCACGGTGATCATCATCGAGCACATCCTGAAGCTGGTGATGGATACCTGCGAGACCGTGAGCGTGCTGGAGCATGGCGAGAAGATCGCCGAGGGAACCCCGGCCGAGATCAGCGCCGACCATCGGGTGATCGAGGCCTATCTCGGCCGTGAGATGAAGGACGAGGAAGTGCGCGACTTCCTGCGTTCGGCATGAGCGGCGCGCTACCCATGCTGGCGATCAAGGATCTCGCCGGCGGCTACGGCAACGTGCAGATCCTCAACGGCGCCACGCTGAACGTGGCGCGCGGCCAGATCGTCGCCCTGCTCGGCGGCAATGGCACCGGCAAATCGACGCTGCTGAAGGCGGCCTCCGGCCTCATCAAACCCTGGGGCGGCAGCATCACCTTCGATGGCAGCCGGATCGACGGCATGCGCCCCGATGCCATCGTGCGCCGCGGGCTCGTGCAGGTGACGCAGGGCAAGGAGACCTTCCCCGGCATGACCGTGGAGGAGAACCTCCTGCTCGGCGCCTACGTGGTGAAGGATCGCGCCAAGCGGACCACGGCGCTGGAGCGGGTTTACGATTACTTCCCGATTCTGCGCGATAAGCGCCACCAGCCGAGCGGCGGGCTCTCCGGCGGGCAGTTACAGATGGTCTGCATCGGCCGCGGCCTGATGTCCTCCCCCTCCATGATCATGCTCGACGAACCCTCGGCGGCTTTGGCGCCACAGATCGTCATGGGCATTTTCCAGACCATCCACCGCATCGCCCGCGATGGCATGACGGTGCTGATGGTGGAGCAGAACGTGCGCATGGCCCTCCTGCTCGCCTCCTACGGCTACGTGATCAAGGACGGGCTGATCCATATCGAGGGGCCGTCGGAGCAGTTGATCGACGACGACAACGTGCGCCTGTCCTATCTCGGCGGCACCGTCGCCAACCGCGAGGCGAAGCTCTGATGCTCGACTACATCATCGACCTCGTGATCATCGGCGTCTCGATCGGCATGGTCTATGGCCTGGTCGCGCTCGGCATTTCGCTGATCTATTCGGGGCTCGACATCGTGCATTTCGCCCATGGCGAAATCTACATGTTCGGCGCCTTCATCGGCCTCACCTTGTTCCAGAAACTGGCGCTGCCCTACGTACCGACGCTGATCCTGGCGATCATCCTCACCGGGTTGCTCGGCATGTTCATCGAGCGGGTGTTCTACCGCCGCCTCACCAGCGGCGGCGGCGGCTATACGGTGGCGGGGATGGCGATGGTGGTGTCGGGCTTCGGCATGTCCATCCTGTTGCAGAACATCGCCTTCCTCATCTGGGGCCCGAAGGCCCTGCCCTTCCCGGTGCCGCACGGCATGCCGATCGAGTTCGGCGATCTCGCCCTGCCGATGTCCTATGTGTGGATCATCGGCACGGCGCTGGTGCTGATGGTGGTGCTGAACCTCGTGCTGAAGAAGACGATGATCGGGCTCGCCATGCGTGCGGTCGCCTATAACAAGGACATCGCCTACCTCTCCGGCATCAATGTGCCGCTGATGATTTCGCTCACCTTCGGCGTCGCCTGCGCGCTGGGGGCGGCGGCCGGCGTGCTGATCGGGCCGATCAACTACGTGCAGGTGCAGATGGGCGTCGGCATCCTGGTGAAGGCCTTCGCGGCCGCGGTCGTCGGCGGCTTCGGCAGCCTGCCGGGCGCGGTGCTGGGCGGGGTGCTGGTGGGGGTGGTGGAGTCGCTGGGCGCCGGCTTCATCTCCGGCACCTACAAGGACGTCTACGCCTTCGTGCTGCTGATCATCGTGCTGATGGTGCGGCCGGCCGGGCTGCTGGGCGTGAGCATCAAGATGAAGGCCTGAACCGCCTTTGGGAGAAGAGACCGTGAAGCCGATCCGCATCGCCTGCCTGCAATTCTCCCACGAGACCGTCACCTTCCTGCCCAACGACACCACGATCGCCGACTTCACCTATCCCGGCTCACCTGCCCGCGGCGAGGCGCTGCTGGGCAGCGACCCCGCCGGCTATATGGGTGGCTTCGTGAAGGTGGCACGCGAGCACGCGGGCGTAGAGCTCACCGGCATCACCTCGCCGCTCTGGCCGGTCACCGGCAGCGGCTCCGGCTGGGTGACCAACGAGGCCTATGAGCACTTCACCGGCATCATGATGGCGGAGCTTGCTGCACAGGGCCCGTTCGACGGCGTCTATCTCTGCGTGCACGGCGCCATGGCCGCCCGCGGCATCGCCCACCCCGAGGCGGAACTGGCGCGCCGCGTGCGCAGCGTCGTCGGCCCCGTCGCCCGCATCGCCGGCACATTCGATCCGCATGGCAACGAGGACGCGCAATTCCTTGAATATGCGGATTTTGCCTTCTGCGTGAAGTATTTCCCGCATTACGACACCCGCCTGCAAGGCGAGCGCGCCGCCCGCATGATGATCCGCGCCATCAAGGGTGACTACGCGCCCACCACCCGCACCCTCAAGGTGCCGATCATTACGCCGACGGTGCAGCAATGGACCGGCGCCTCACCCTGGATGGACCTGGTGCAGCGCGCCTTGGTGTGGGAGGCCCGCGCGCCCGATCTCTACGTCAACGTGTTCTTCGGCTTCCCGTGGTCCGACGTGGCGGACGCCGGCATGACCATCCAGGCGACCGCGAATGGTGACCAGTCGCTGGCCGATCGCGCCGCGCAGGACATGGCGGACTTCGCCTGGCGGAAACGCGCCGAGTTGGTGAAGGCCGCGACCATCCACCCCATCCATGACGGCGTCGCCCAGGCCGCCACGGCACTCGCCGCCGGCGCCACCCCCGTGGTGATCGCCGATCCCTCGGATCGCTCAGGCGCCGCCACCTGGATCCTCCAGGAGATCGTCGCCCAGGGCCTCACCGACACCGCCATCGCCACCATCGCCGACCCTGCCCTGCTCGCCCGGTTGCGCGGCGCCCGCCCCGGCGACGCGTTCGATGAGGTGGTGGGCGGCAGGCTCGATCCCTCCGCCGGCGAACCCGTCCGCATCACCGGCCGCATCCTCGCCGCTGATCTCTCGGCGAACGATCCCTCACGCCACTGGATCACCGTCGGCTTCGGCCAGAACTGCGCGGTAGTGCTGACGCCCTACCTCACGCAGATCATGTATCCCGAGGCCCTCGCCCGCTTTGCCATTGCCACGGCGGACTACAAGGTATTCGCCATCAAAAGCCGCGTGCATTTCCGCCGCGGCTTCGATGACAGCGGCTTCGCGCCAACGATCATCCTGGCCGAGCCGGAGCAACCCTTCCTCGGCACCGTCCAGCTCGAGGCGCTGCCTTACGTGCACCTCGATCTGAAGGCCTTCTACCCCTATCGGGACGGCGACCCCGCCTAGACCAGCCCGGCCTCGGCCAGTACCGCGTCCGCCAAGGTCATCATCCCCGCTGTCGCCCATTCCGGGGTGATGCTTTCGGCCTCGTTGTGGCTGATGCCGCCATGGCAGGGGCAGAACAGCATCACGCTCGGCACTTTGCGGGCCATGTAGACCGCGTCATGCCCGATCGCGGTCGGCATGTCCTTGAAGCGGTAGCCGCGGGCGGATGCGGCATCGCGCAGGCGCTGGGCCAGGGGGGCGGCGAATTGGGTGAGCCGCGCGTGCCAGAAATCCAGCACCTCGATGGAAAGGCGGCGCTGGGCGGCGATGGCGGCGGCGCGGGATTTGATTTCAGCGCCCATCCAGGCGAGCCGCTCGGGGTCACCGTGGCGGGTGTCGAGGCTGAACCACACCCGGCCCGGGGCGATGTTGCGGCTGGAGGGGTAGACATCGACGACGCCGACAGTGGCGCGGCCAGGCTCTCCGGTGGCGCTGAGGGCGGCGAAGGCGACGTCCTCGACCTCGGCGATCAGTCGGGCGGCGCCCATCATCGCATCGCGCCGGCCGATCATCGGGCCGCCGCCATGGGATTCGGCGCCCTCGATGGTGATTTCGTACCAGCTTTGCGCGAGGGCATGAGTGACGACGCCGAGATCGAGCCCCTCATCCTCGAGTTGCGGCCCCTGCTCGATATGGAGTTCGAAATAGGCGCCGAGGGATTGCAGGTCCTGCGGGGCGGCGGTGCCCTGCCAGCCGATGCGGCGGAGTTCCTCGCCGAAGATTTTGCCCTCGGCATCGCGTTTGGCGAGGATTTCGTCCTCGGTGAACAGGCCCATGGCGCCGCCGCTGCCCATCATCGGCGGCGAAAAGCGGGCGCCTTCCTCGTTGGTCCAGTTGATCAGCACCAGCGGCGCCTCGGTCTCGGCGCCGACCTCGTGCAGCGCGCGCATGAGTTCGAGGCCCGCGAGCACGCCGAGAATACCGTCGAACTTGCCGCCGGTGGGCTGGGTGTCGAGATGGCTGCCGATCGCCACCGCGCGGCGGGAGGGATCGCGGCCCGGACGGGTGAACACCATGTTGCCGAGCCGGTCGACGCTGAGGGACATCCCCACCGCCTCGCCCCAGCGCTGGAAGAGCGCCCTGCCCTCCCCGTCAAGATCGGTGAGGGTCTGGCGATTGCAGCCACCCTTGGCGGTGCCGCCGATGCGGGCGCTTTCCATCAGGCTGTCCCACAGCCGGTCGCCGTTGAGGGGGATGTTGCGGCTCATGGTTCGCTCCGGATATCAGGCTTTGGTGATGTCGTAGAATTGCGGGAAGCCCATGCGGACGCCGCTATAGGATTTATTCCAGGCGCTCGGCAGATAGGCGACGCCGAGCGGGATATAGGGTACCTCGACCCAGAACTGCCGCTGGATCTCCTCGCAGATGCGCTTCTGCGCCGCCTGATCCGGCGCATCGAACCAGGCTGCGCGCAGCTCCTCCATGCGGGGCATGCTGGGCCAGCCGAACCAGGCCCTGTCGCCATTGCCGCGAATGCCGAGCTGGGCCGCGGGGTCGAAGTTGTTGGTGCCGTTGAGGTAGGTGAAATAGATGTTCCAGCCCCCCTTGTCCGGCGGCTGCTTGCTGGCGCGGCGCTGCACCACGGTGCCCCAGTCGATCGACTGGAAATCGACGTTCATGCCGACGCGGCGAAGGTAATCGGCGGCGACCAGCGCCAGCGCGTTGGTTTGAGGGTAGTCGGAGGCGCCGAGCACCGCGATGCGCTCGCCCTTGTAGCCGGCGGCGGCGAGGTCGCGCTTCACCTTGTCGAGATCGCGCTTGCCCGCGAGCGCCTCGATGCCCGCCTCATTGGCCATCGGCGCCCCCGGGCAAAAAACGCCGACACGGTCCTTCCACAGCGCGCGGTCATCGCCGGCGGCGGCCTGCATGAACTCGACCTGATCGATCCCACCCAACAAGGCGCGGCGGATGGCCGGGTTGTCGAAGGGCGGAAACAAATGGTTGAAGCGCAGGCAGCCGATGCCGCCGGCGGGGTCCAGCACATCCATGGCGAGCTTGCCGCTCTTCTTCAGCAGCGGCAGCAGATCGGGCGTGGGGGACTGCCAGTAGTCCACCTCGCCGTTGATCAGCGCACTCGCCGCCGTCGCCGGGTCCCAGATGGTGTGCCATTCCACGCGGTCAAAATGCACCCGCTTCGGCCCCGCCGTGAAGGTGGCCGGCCCATCCGGCCGCGGCACGTAGCCGGCGAAGCGCTCATAGACCACGCGCGAGCCCGGCACCCGCTCATCGGCCTTGAAGCGGAACGGCCCGGAGCCGATCATCTCCGTCACCTGTTTCGCGGGATCGGTGAGGGCGAGACGCTCCGGCATGATGCAGGGCATCGGCGTGCCGGTCTTGCCCAGCGCGTTGGGCAGCAGGGGGAAGGGCTTCTTCAGGCGGAACCGGAAGGTGCGGTCGTCGATGGCGGACAGCTCGTCGGTGACGTCCATCAGCGCCTGGCCGAAACTGTCCCGCGCGGCGAAGCGGCGAATGGAGGGCACCACGTCGCGCGCCCGCACGGGTTCGCCGTCATGGAATTTCAGGCCGTCGCGAAGGGTGACGGTCCATTGCTTTCCGTCATTCTCCACCACGTGCCCAGCCACCATCTGCGGCTGCATGGCGTAGCTGGCGTCCTGGCCCCACAGCGTGTCGAACACCAGGTAGCCGTGGTTGCGGGCATTGGTGGCGGTGGTCCAGACCGGGTCAAGCACCGGCAGATCACCCTCCGGCACCACGCGGAACACGTTGCGGCCCTGGGCGGTGGCGATGCTTGGCGCAGCAAGCGCGGCGGCGGCGGTGAGCAAGGTGCGGCGCTTCATGGCGGGGCCTCGGGGTGTGGCAATCGACGGGTTGCTATACCATCCCTTGGGATCGGCGAAGCGGAGTCTGGCGGGGTGACGGCGACAATTATCTGCCTCGGGCACGCGGCGCTCGATCGCATCTACCGCATCGCCACCTTCCCGCCATCGCCCCAGAAGGTGCTGGCGCTGGGCCTCGAGGAGGTCGGCGGCGGCATGGCCGCCAACGCCGCGGTGGCGGCCGCGCGCCTCGGCGGCAAAGTCGCCTTCTACAGCCGCATCGGTGACGATCTCGCGGGACAGGCGATCCGCCAAGGCTTGGACGCCGAAGGGATCGACACGACGGGCGTTCGCGCCTTCACCGGCGGCCGCTCATCCACCTCCGCCGTGGTGGTCGATGCCGCGGGCGAACGCCTTCTGGTGAGCGATCGTGGCGCCGGCCTCGATGCCGGAGCGGAGGGCGTGGACTTCGCGCCCGTCACCACCGCCCGCGTCGTGCTCGCCGACGTGCGCTGGCCCATCGGCGCCCTGGCGCTCTTCCGTGCCGCTCGGGCAGCCGGCGTCACCACGGTATTGGACGCCGATATCGGCGCCGGCGATGCCCTGCCGGACCTGCTCACCCTCGCCGATTTCGCCCTGTTCTCCGCCCCCGGCCTGCAGGAATTCGCCCCCGGCGCCTTCGAAGCAGGACTCGCCCAGGCCCTCGCCGTGGGGCCGCGCCATGCCGGGGTAACCCAGGGCGCCCGCGGCTACACCTGGTTGGACGATACGGGACGGCACCATCGCCCGGCCCGCTCGATCGCCACCGTCGATACCAGCGCCGCCGGCGATGCCTTCCATGGTGGCTTCACCTGGGCGCTCGCCGAGGGCTTCGATGTCCCCCGCTGCGTCGAGGTCGCCCAAGCCGTCGCGGCACTCAAATGCCTCACCCCCGGCAACCGCGCCGGGCTGCCAAGCCGCGCCGCGATGGAGGCCTTCCTCGCAGCCTAGCTGCGCCGCTTATTCTTCGGCCGCATCGGGCGCGGCGGTGCGGCCTCGACGGGCATCACATCCGCGCGGCTGATCTTCGGCTCATGCGGCGGCAAATTGGCGGCCGCGACGGCGAAGGCGTCGGCCACTTCCGCGCGAATCTCCACCATCGTCTCCACCGGGAAAATCCGGATCGCCCCGATATCCCCCTTGTTGAGCCCGCCAATGCGGCAGATCAGCGGCAGGATCCACTTCGGGTCCGCCCGCTTGTTGCGGCCCACCGCGAGGCGGAACGGCACGAACCCGCCCTGCGCCGCCGGCCGGGCCGAAGCCTCGCGGGCGGCATAAGGCGTGCGGGCCGGCTCGCGCGGCGCATCGGCCTGATAGGGCTGGCCGATCTCCACCGTGCCGGGCAGCCGGCGACGCGCAAGCCGCAGCAGCGCGGCGGCGACCACCACCGGATCATGCGCCTCCAGCAGCGCCAGCGCCTCCTCCCGTTCATCCCCCTCGGCCGGGCCGAACATCGGGTCGGTCAGGAACCGCTCGCGATCGCGCAGCGCGATCTCCGTCGGCCCCGGCGCGTTGGACCATGCGGCCCGCACCCGCGCGGCCTGGATCACCTGCTCGCCACGCCGGCGCTTGGATTGCGCGACCATCAGCACGCACACCCCCTTGCGCCCGGCCCGCCCGGTGCGGCCGGAGCGGTGCAGCAAGGTCTCGGGATTGGTCGGCAGATCGGCGTGGATCACCAGATCGAGCGACGGCAAATCGATCCCGCGCGCGGCCACGTCGGTGCACACGCCCACCCGCGCCCGCCCCGAACGCAGCGCATCGAGCGCCGCGGTGCGCTCATGCTGGCTCAATTCGCCCGACAGCATCACGGCAGCGAACCCACGCTCCAGCAGCGCACCATGCAAACGCCGCGTCGCCTCACGCGTTGCGCAGAACACCAGGGCACCCGGCGCATCATACCAGCGCAAAATATTGACCAGCGCGCCCTCGGTCTCATGCCCGGCCACCAGCATCGCGCGATATTCGATATCGTCATGCGGCACCGAGCGGTCGATGGTGTCGATGCGCAGCGCGTCCCGCTGATATTTGCGCGCGTGTGAGGCGATGTCGTGCGGAATGGTCGCCGAGAACATCATGGTGCGCCGGGTCGCCGGCGTCGCATCCAGGATCACCTCGAGCTCCTCGCGGAAGCCGAGATCCAGCATCTCATCGGCCTCGTCCAGCACCACCACGCGCAGCGACACCAGATCGAGATTGCCGCGGCGCAGATGGTCGCCGAGCCGGCCAGGCGTGCCAACCACGATATGGCAGCCGCCGCGCAGCGCGCGCTCTTCCTGGAAAATGCTCATCCCGCCAACGCAGGAGGCGATGCGCGCGCCGGCATACAGCCAGGACAACTCCTCGCGCACCTGCAACGCCAGCTCGCGGGTCGGCGCGATCACCAGCGCGATCGGCTTGCCATCGGTCGGCAGCGCGCCATCGGGCAGCAAGGTGGCAGCGGCGGCGAGCCCGAAGGCCACGGTTTTGCCGGAGCCGGTGCGGGCGGACACCAGTAGGTCGCGGCCCAAGGCCTCCGGCTGCAACACGGCGGATTGCACCGCGGTCGGTTCAAGATAGTCGCGCGCGACAAGCGCCGCGTCGAGCACGGGATGGACGGGGGGAAAGGGCATGCGCGGCGGATAGGCCCATATGGGCCACAATACAAACCGCCTTACGTCATACCCGCCCCCCCACTGCGCCGAGGGTCAATCCCAGCTCAGAAACCCCTCCATCGCCGAAATCGGCGCGGCGGCCTTCAGCTTGGCGATATCCGGCACCGGCCGCGCCGTGCGCGCATCGCCGGC
>CAIPLM010000129.1 GCA_903865895.1 uncultured Rhodospirillales bacterium
GGCGGCGGCAGTGGCGGCGCCGGCAGCCTTTCCGCGGCGGGTGGCGGCGGCGGGCTCGGGGCCGGCGGCGCGATCTTCGTGCAGGCTGGCGGCAACCTGATCCTCAACGACGGCACCGTGGGCTTCGGCAACGTGCTCGGCGGCAATGGCAGCGGCGGTGGCGGCAATGGCCTCGCCCTCGGCCGCGGCATTTTCGCCGCCGGCACTCAGACCATCACCTTCTCGCCCGGGGCTGGCAAATCCTTCACCCTGTTCGATCCGCTGGCCGACCAGGGCGGCGGCGGCGGCGCGGCCTCGGTACTGGCAACCGGTGGCGGCTCAGTCATCTTCAAGGCTGCCAACACCTATACCGGCACCACCACGGCGAGCGCGGGCACGCTGCTGCAGATCGCCACCGGCGGCAGCGGCGGCGCCGGCCAACTCATTGCGGCCGGTGGCACGATCGAGCTGCAGACCGGCACCGCTCCGGGCACCGGTGGCATGGCTGCCAGTGCCGGCGGCACGCTGCTGATCGATACCGGTGCCTCGCTCGGCACCAAGCCGATTAGCATCGCCGGCGGCTCCACTCTCTCGGTGGGCAGCGGCATCACCGCCAGCAACCTCGCCATCACCGCGGACGGCAATAGCCGGGTGGTGCTGAGCGGCAACACCCTGACCGGTGGCAGCCTGACGCTCACCAATGGCGGCACCGCCTCGCTCACTGGCGGTTCGAGCGTCAGCGGCATCATCAGCATCCAGAGCCTCGGTCTCGTCTCGCTGACCGGCACTTCGGCGCTGAGCGGCGTCGTGACGGTGACCGGCGGTTCGCGGCTCACCGAGGACGCCAGCAGCCGGGCGAACCTGACCGGCCTCACCGTCTCCTCCACCACCACGGTGAACGCGGCCGGAGCCTTCACGAATACCGGGCCCCTCAACATCGCCAGCACGTCGAACCTGTCGCTGACCGGCAGTGCGACCGTAAATGGCGCGGGATCTATCGATGGCGGGTCGAGTTTCACCGCCGGGGCGGGTAGTACTTTGACCTTCACCAGCCTGTCCGTGACCGGCGGCTCGACGGTCAGTGGCGGCGGCAACTTCACCGATACCGGAGCGCTGCATCTCGATGGCGCGTCCTCGGTCAGCGCGGCAGGTTCCTTCGCCTCGACGGGTCCGGTCGACCTGCTCGCCGCCTCGAAACTCGCGCTCAGCGGCAACGCTGCGGTCACCGGTGCCGTCACGATTGCCGGGGGCTCCTCCTTCACCGCCGGCAGTGGCACCGCCCTGACCCTCGCCGGACTGTCGATGTCCGGCGGCTCGACCCTGAGCGCGGCCGGTGTTTTCGCGGATGCAGGGCCGCTGATCCTGGATGGCGGCTCGCTCCTGACCCTCACCGGCAGCGCAGGCACCGTCGCGGTCGGCGGCGCGGTGACGATCGGCGGCGGGTCCACGCTCGACTCCCACCTCAGCAGCTTCCTCAGCGGCGCGATCAGCTTCAACGGCAACGGGGTGCTGATCTCCGGCGGCACCATCGCGCCGAGCGGCCGGATCGGCATCCTCGGCCAGGGCCAGTCGATCGAGCTCACCGGCCTCACCGCGGCGGCACCCGGCGCGCCGAGCATCTCGGGCGGGGCGATCAGTTTCGCGCTGAAGAACGGCGGCACCGCGAGCCTCAATGTCGACACCATTGCGGGGGCCGCCAAGGCGAGCTACTTCATCACCCCCGACGACAACGGCAATACCTGGATCACCGGCGCCAGCTCTGTCGCCGGGGCGGCAATCCTGCGTGGCCCGAACGGCCTGGTGGAGGCGGTGCCCTTCACCGACGCGACCGCTCTCACCGGCGCGCAGAACACCGCCAACCCGGTGAACGCCGGCGTCAAGGCCGGCACCACCTTCGCCTATCTGGTCCCCCAGGGCGGCGGCGGTTCGGTGCCGACGGTGCCGGCCGGCAAGGCGGGTGTGCTCTACATGCGGCAAGCCAGCTTCATCTCGGTGAACCCCGGCTACACCACCGTGTACGACACCGCCCCCGACGTCGCGACCATCCTCGGAGGCAGCGCCAATGGCCAGCTCATCATCGCGGGTTCGGGAGGCATGCTGTTCAACGGCGGCCTCGGTGCCGGCTCGGTGTTCGCGGCCGGCGGCAACAACCTGATCTCGCTGTTCCCCGGCGCGGGCGACCAGGCGATCTTCACTGGCTCCGGCGCCGATACCGTTACTGCCGCCCAGCTGGGCAACGCCACGGTGAATGCCGGTGGCGGCAACAACTACATCTCTGATGCGCCGGGCGGCGTGCCCGGCTCCGGCAACTCGCTCTTCCAGGTCGGCAATGGCGACAACACCATCATCGCGCTCGGCGGCAACAACACCATCGTCAGCGGTGGCGGGAACAACACGATGTTCCTGGGCAATGGCAGCGATTCGGTGATCTCTGGCGGCGCTGATCTCATCGCCGGGCTGGCGAGCGGCAACATCACCGTCACCGCCGGGAGCAACAACCCGACCGTCTATTCCGGTGCCGGGCAGAACGTGTTCAACGCGGGGGCCGGCCACGCCGTCTTCGTGGGCGGCATCGGCACCTCCACCGTCAACGCGGTCGGTGGCACGCAGATCTGGCTCGGTTCCAACCGCGAGTTGGTGAATTCCACCGGCGCCGATACCGTGATCGGTAACACCGGTGCGGCGACGGTCAACGCGACGGCCGGCAACATGTTCGTCTTCGCGCTGAGCGAGAACCTGACCTTCAACTCCGGCTCCGGCGCCACCACGGTGCTGGGCAGCGCGACGGGCTCCATCACCGATCGGGGTGGCTCTGGCTCGCAGTTCCTGTGGTCCTACGGCGCCTCGAACTTCACCGGCGGCGCGGGTGCGGATACCGTCTGGGGCTTCGCCGGCTCGGTGACGGCCACCGGCGGCAGCGGGTCGGACCTGTTCCAGGGCGGCCCGGCCGGACACAACCACCTCACCGCCGGCTCCGGCAGTTCGACGCTGATCGGCGGCGGCGCGGGTGACGTGCTGAGCACCTCGGCAGGCCCCGGCAACGCGGCGATCCAGGCACGCACCGGCGCGGTGACCATCTCGGCAGCGGGCAGCACGGGGGATATCCACATCACCGGCGGAACCGGCCCGAACCTCATCAAGACCGGCGACTTCTCCAACAATGTGCAGGTCGGCACAGGGGCCACCACCATCGTCGCCGGCCATGGCATCGACCTCTATGCCTTCTCCAACGGCAACGGCAATTCGGTGGAGATCGACAACTACTCGGTCACGACCGACTACCTCTCGCTGCTCGGCTTCCCGGCCGGCGAGGCGGCGGCGGCGCTGGCGGGCAAGACGACGATCCCGGGTGCGGGGGGTGGTGCGGCTTCGACGGTGCTGACACTTTCGGACGGCACCCACATCACCTTCGTCGGCTCCACCGGGCCGATTGCGGGGCAGTTCCTCTAGGCTACCAGGCCCTCCGCCATGATCCAGATCATGGCGGAGGGTGGGCCGGCGGCCTAGGCTGCCGGCATGTCCGTGATCACCATCCGCGACCCCCGCGCCCCGGTTGACTTCGTCAACCCGCTCGATCTGCAGACCCTGGTCTTCGCCTCGATGCCGGTTTCCGCGCTTCCGAACGCCTACATGGCGGTGCTGCCGACGATCCCGAACCCCTCCTTTGATCCATCGCGGCCGGCCGACAATTTTTACGGCAGCCAGAACCTCACCTTGTGGTGGCAGCTCGGCGGCAGCTTCGCCTATCCCGCGGGCAACGTGCCGGATTTCTCCACCGCGACCATCACCAGCTTCGCGCTCGGCTTCCAGGAATCCGGCGAAGTCTACGACATCACCGGCTTCACCCTGCCCGGCAGCGATTTCGCCAACTTCGTGCTGACCAATGACGGGGCCGGCCTCGCCGCGGCGATCGAAGGACCGGCGGTGATCGCCAATATGCTGGGCAGCGGCAGCACGCTGGCCGGAGGCGCTGGCGGAGCGACGGTGAACTATCCCGCCGCCGCCGGCAGCTACGCCATCGCGTTGTCGAGTACCACCTCCGCAAATGCACTGGGCGGCCGCGCGGCGGACGTACTGGCGGCGGGCTGGGGCATGCCCGATGTGCTCTCGAACCTCAATGCGCTCAATTTCGCCGATGCCAGATTGCGCTTCGAAGCCGGTGGCATAGACGTCGCCACCGCCGGGCTTGCGGCCACCCGCGTGCTGCCGCTCGGCGTCGGCAATGTGCTTGATGTGCCGACCCAGGGCGGCAGCCTCGCGCTCGCGCTCAACCCCGCCTGGTCCTACGCCGGCTACAGTTTCGTCGCCATGCCCAACGGCACAGGCGGCGCGCGGGTGATGGAGACCGGGGCCGACCCGTCGTATTCCGTGCTGGCGGCCGATGGCGCCGGCGGGGTGCGCGGCCTCACCATCGCCCTCACCGATGACCCCACCCGCACTGCCACCATGCAGGCCTTGCTGGACCCGGTGAATGCCGGGGTGATCGGCGGCAGCATCGCCGTCGGCACCGCGCCGCTGCCGGCTGGAAAGGCGGGCGAATTGCTGGCCACCGTGCCCGGCAGCTACGTGATGGGCCCCGGCTACTCCACCGCGCTGGTCGATAGCTTCCCACAGGCGACAATCAGCGGCGGCAGCGCCGATGGCCAGCTGGTGATAGCCAGCAATTACGGCGTGGCCTTCAACGCCGGGGCGGGAGCCGGCAGCGTGTTCGCCGGCTCCTTCGCCAGCCTGGTCAGCGTCTATCCCGGCGCCGGCAGCCAGTATATCGACCTCGGCGGTGGGGATGACGTCGTGGTCGCCCTCGGCGGCAACAACACCATCAAGGCCGGCGCCGGCAACAACCAGATCCTGCTCGGCAGCGGCGCCTCCAGCGTGCTCTCCACGGGGTGGGACCTCATCGCCGGCGGCAGCGGCAGCGCCACCATCACCACCGGGAGCAACCTGCCCACCATCTTCCTCGGCACCGGCCACAACCTCGTGCAGGGCGGCCCCGGCTTCCCCACCATCGTCGGCGGCCTGGGGGCCGACACCATCTCCACCCAAGGCCGCTCCATGCTGTGGCTCGGCGCCGGGACCGATGTGGTGAGCTCGGCCAGCACCGCCGATACCATCGTCGGCGGCACTGGCAGCGCGACTGTGAGCGCCCCCACCGGCTCGCCGCTGGTCTTCGCCGGTCCGGGCGCGCTCGATTTCACCGGCGGCACGGGAGCAGCGACCATTCTCGGCAGCGCCTTCGGCAGCCAGACCCTGCACGGCGGCAGTAGCGGCATGCTCGCGCTGTCCTACGGGCAGATGAACGCCCATGCCGGCAGCGGAGCCGACACCATCGCCGCCTTCGCCGGCAGCGTGACAATCGCCGGCAGCGGGTCCGCCGGGCTGTTCCTCGGCGGCCCAGCCGGCCACAACGTGATCGCCGCCGGCACCTCGGGCGCCGCGATGCCCGGCCAGGCCACCATCTTCGGCGGCGGCGAAGGCGACGTGCTGACCGCCGGCAGCCTGGCCGGCGACTACATCCTCGCCGGCCCCGGCGCCGAGACCATCAGCGGCGTGGCCGCCCAGCCGCGCGGCCCGGCCAGCGCCGACCATTTCTACGGCGGCAGCGGGCCGAACCTGTTCCTCTGCGGCGCCACCACCACGTCGATCCAGCTCGGCACCGGCAGCGCCACCATCGGCGCCAGCCAGACCGGGCTGGGCCTGTTCGCCTTCCTCGCCGGACGGGCGGCGCAGGTGACCATCACCGGCTTCAACCCGGCGCTCGATTATCTGTCCCTGCAATCCTACCCCGCCGGGGAGGCCGCGGCCGCACTGGCCGGGGCGAGCTTCGCGGGGGGCAACGAAATGATCGCCCTGTCCGACGGCACCCACATCACCTTCGCCGGTTTCGCCACGCTCGGCAGCAGTAATTTCCTTTAGGAGCGCGTTAAGGTATGCTCCGTGGCCAAGGAGCACGCTATGCCCGAAGACACCGTTCCAGCGGCGCCAATCCAGCTGCCCGCCATTGCCGCGGATCTGGTGCTTCCATCGCCCCCGGCGCTGATGATCGACGCCGCGATGCAGGCCGCCCTCAACGCCGCCCTCGCCCAAGCCCAGACGCAACTCTCCGTCTACATGGCGAGCTTTGGCCAATCCCAGCCGAGCATGAAATCGGCCGGCGCCGATACGGTGTCCGCGGCCGGAGGCACACTGCTTGATCCGATCGGGCCCCTCATCGTGCCTCCACCCGGAGCAACGCTGAAAGGCGCCGCCGGCCTGCTGTTCGACTCGGTTCCCACGATGATGCCGCTGGATTTCCCGATATTGCTGCCGGCCTCCCTGGGCGGCGGACTGAACACCAGCTTGAGCGGCATCCAGGTCACCACCTCGATCGACATGATCGCCACCGGCGCGGCAATCGATCTCGGCGACGGCACCTGGCTGCAGTTCAGTGACATGGCGGAGAGCAACGGCACGGAGCACTAAGCCATGAGCACCAGCTTCACAGCAGCAAACCAAACCGACCTGCTGGCCGCACTCGCCGCCATCGCCACCGCCCAGAAGCCGCTCGGCGCGCCAGCCACGGCCTACACCATCACCCTCACCGCCACCTTCGCCATCACCGGCACCTTGGCGATCGACATCGGCGCCTACGGCACCACCCTCACCCTCGCCAATGCCGGCCACGTCATCACCGGCACCGGCGGGCTCGACATCACCGGCCAGGGCCGCGTCATCCTCGCCGGGAACAACATTTTCGCCGGCGGCGTCGTGCTCGAGGGCGGCACCCTCGAACTCGCAACCCAGGCCGCGGCCGGAGCAGGCACCACCTCGGTGCAGGGCGGGCGGCGCGAGACGCTGCTGGTGATCGATGGTGCTACCCTGCCGATCACCCCCATCGCACTGAGCAGCGGCGGCTACAACAACGAGGTCGCCGGCTCCTACAACCTGATCGATCTCCCCGGCATCGCCGCCACCGCGACCTACGGCATCATCGACGCGTTCGGCGTGCTCTCCATCCCCACCGCCACCGGCACTCTGCGGCTGCGCTATGCCGGTTCCTATTCCACGCCCTACGGGGTGGCGAGCCTGCAACTCATCCCCGATGGCCATGGCGGCACCATGATCACCTCGGCGTTCACCCCCCTCGCCGCGGCGGTGACGGTGATCGGCGTCGGCGGCGCCATCGAAACCATCCCCTTCGATGACGGCCTGCGCAACGCCACCGTGCAATCCGCCATCGCCGACGTCGAGAATGTCGGCGTCCTCGCCGGCATCGTGGTGCCCTTCGCGGTGAACGGCCCGATCGTACCCGCCTTCGCCGCCGGCACCATCGAGGCCTTCATCCACACCGCCGCCGCCGTCGCTCTGCCCGACACCCCTTCGATCCTCGTCAGCGACGCGGCGGGAGTGGTGAGCGTGATCGGCGGCGCGGCCGACAACCAGCTCGTGCTGGCCGGCACCGGCGGCGTCTTCTTCGTCTCCGGCACCGGCCAGGGCTCGGTGGTGGCCGGCGGCGGCAACAGCACGGTGCTGATCCAGCCCGGCAATACCGGCCAATACGTCGATCTCGGCGCGGGCGATGACACTATCGTGGCCTCCGGCGGCACCAACCTGCTCTCCCCCGGCCGCGGCCATAACATGGTCTGGCTCGGTCCGGGGGCAGCGCAAATCAAGTCCGAGGGCGATGACACCATCGTCGGCGGCACCGGCAACGCGGTGATCGATGCCACCAAAGGGATCGTCCCGGCCAATGACATGGCGTGGCTCGGCGGCGGCGGCTCCTGGTTCTACGGCGGCGCCGGACGCAGCACCGTGGTCAGCACCACCGGCAATGATTTCGTCAGCACCACCGGCGGCGCCTCGCAACTCTGGCTCGGCAGCGGCACCGACAGCGTCTACGCCAATGGCGCCGACACGATCATCGGCGGCGCCGGCAGCGCGACGGTGAACATCACGAACAATCCCGGCGTGCTGTCGTTCGGCGGCAGCGGATCGCTCACCGTGACCAACAACAACTATTACGGTTCCAATGTCGGCACCGTGGTCGGCGGTAGCGGTGCGACGACGGTGAACGGCACCGCGCTGATTTTCGGCGGCAGCGGCAGCCTGGTTGCCACCGGCTCCACCGTCTACAATGGCGGATATTATGCCGGAACCGACACCATCGTCGGCGGAAGCGGCGCGGCCACCGTCTCGGGCGTCGGGCAAATGATCGCCGGAATCGGCCCGCTGCTGTTCAACGCCAATGGCAGCTATTCGACACTGGTCACCAATCCGCTCGGCAGCGCGACCGTGAACAGTGGGTTGGGCAACTACTACCAGACCAGCAATTTGCTGCTCTATGCCAATGGCAGCACGTTCTACAGCGACCCGACCGGCTATTCGAATAGCTATTATTACTATTCGGGTACGTCGAGTGATACCATCATCGGACAGTCCGGCGCGCTCACTGTCAACGGCGCAGAGCATGCAAATATCATTGGTAGCCCCGCCGGCCACAATGTGCTGACCATTGGCGGCGGCTCCACCGTGACGGCTGGCGGCGATGGTGACTACATCGCCCATACTGGCTTCGGCGATATGACCTATTACGCGATTGCGGTCTACAACAGCTATTACGCCCCCGCTCCAACCTACATATCCCTGGCCGACGGGTCCGAGACCGTGGCGGCTGCGGGCAATCTCGGCACCATGAGTATCGTCGGCGGCAGCGGCGCCGATCTCATCATGATCGGCAACGGCAAGGTGACCGTCGCGCCCGGTGGCGGTGCCACCACGATCGTAGCGGGCGGCAACTACAACGGATATTATGGTCCTTATGCCGAAACCACTACGCAGGAGTTCGATTTCACGCAGGGCACCGGCGGCACCACGCTGATCCAGAACTTCAATTCCGCCTATGAGTACATCCATCTGGTCGGCTACGGCGCCAACGAGGCCGCCAACGCGCTGGCCGGGGCGACATTCTCCGGAAATGACGAAATCATCGCCCTCTCCGACGGCACGCAGTTGACCTTCCAGAACATCAACAACCTGTCGACCAGCAGTTTTGTCTGAAATCCGCCCATTGATTCGAAATAGAAACAAATAGGACACAATTCCGCGCCGCGCCCCATCACCCGAAAAATTGAATCGGGGCCACAAGGGCGAACACACGGCACCAATCGCGGGATGACCGACCCCGCAAATCCGCGCCGTAAAACCACTGCGCGCCGCGGGACGGCACAAACCTCGCCATCATCCGCCGGGGCGTCATAATACTCGTAAGAGCAGCCATAGGACGGCCCACGCGGCAAACCAGCGGACGGAGTCCGGGCAACAGGCCCCCGCGCACGCACCGGGCGCGGCCCCACCCCCTCCGGCACCGGCGGCTGCGCCAGCACAATCTCCAGCCGACGGAACACCTCCGCGACATAGGATTCAAACCATTCGGCCAGCGCCACCTCCTCCCGGCTGCGGAAAATCCGCAGCAGGCGCAGCCATCCCGCGAGGAAAACGGCGAAGCGCCGAAATCCTGCAAGCACGGCCAGGGTGGGAGAAGGCAGCGACTGGTTCATAACATCGAAGATAATATAGACAATTAAGGCCGTCAAGGAAAAAATTTTGCGTATTGATTCTTTTTTCCTACTCGTCACGCAGGGGTCGCCCCATCAGCCCGGCAATCGCCTGCTGCACCGTCGCCGCCCCCTCAACCACCGCCGCCACCGCCTCGGCAATCGGCATCGCCACCCCAGCCGCATGGGCTCGGGCAGCCAAAGCCGGTGCCGTGTGCACCCCCTCCGTCACGCTGCTCCGCCCGGCCATGATCTCGGCCAGCCCCAAGCCCCGCCCAAGCTCCAGCCCCAGCGAGAAATTACGGCTGGAGGTCCCGGTGCAGGTCAGCAGTAAATCCCCAAGGCCCGACAGCCCCGCCACCGTCTCCGCCCTGCCGCCAAGCGCCACCGCAAGCCGGGCGATCTCCGCCAGCCCGCGCGTCACCAGCGCCGCCCGCGCATTCTCGCCGAGCCCCGCCCCCACCACCGCGCCTGCCGCGATCGCCACGACGTTCTTCGCCGCCCCGCCGATCTGCGCGCCCACCGCATCATCATTGCCGTAGAGCCGGAAATTCCCGCCGGCCAGCGCCGCGATCACCGCTGCGCGCACCGCCTCCCGCCCCGCCACCACCGCCGCCGCCGGCAGCCCGGCCGCCACCTCATGGGCGAAATTCGGCCCGCTCAGCACGCAGGCGTCCCGGCCTGGCAGCACCTCCGCGAGCACCTCCAGCGGCAGACGATGGCTGCCGATCTCCACCCCCTTGGCGCACACCGCCACCGGCCCATCCCCCGGCAATTCCGCCGCGATCTCCCGCATATGCTGCAACGGCACCACCAGCAACGTGATCGCCGCCGCAGGCAGCCGATCCACCACGCGAATGGCGTCGTGCAACCGAATGCCCGGCAGCCGCGGCGCCAGCCGGCTCGCCTGCATCTCCGCCGCGCGCGACGGGCTGCGCGCCCAGAGCAGCACCTCGCGCCCCGCGGCCGCGGCCTGCATGGCGAGCGCGGTGCCCCAGGCGCCGGCGCCGATGACGGCGAGGGAAGTCATAGGGGAGCACTTCTTTTTTGGAAAAAAAGAAGCAAAAAACTTTTATCTATTTGCATTGTACCGCTTCCAAGCATCCCGCCCATGTACGCCAACGGCATGAAACGGATAAAGTTTTTTTGGTTCTTTTTGTTCACAAAAAGAAC
>CAIPLM010000130.1 GCA_903865895.1 uncultured Rhodospirillales bacterium
CAGCGGGCCGACGTGATCGCCTACCTCGCGACCGTTAAATGATTTCAATAATTCGCCGCAATCGTTGATTGAAATCAATGGTTGTGGCGTCTGAGAAGGCGCAAGGTCTCCCTGACCGTATAGGGAGACGAGCCGTGTTTGGTTCACGAACAGCAATTACCGGCGTATTCGTCGGAATAGTGGCCCTGCTTGGCTTCGCAGGCAGCGCCCAGGCGGTGCCAAGCTTCGCCGCCCAGACCGGGCAGCCCTGCACGGCCTGCCACGTTGGCGGCTTCGGCCCGCAACTGACGCCTTTCGGGCGGGCCTTCAAGATCGGCGGTTTCACCCAGGGTGGCGGCGAAGACACCTTGCGCGACAAGATCCCGTTCTCGGCGATGGTGCTGTCTTCGTTCACCAATACCGCGAAGGCGCAGCCCGGGGCGGCCTCCCAGCATTTCTCCAGCAACAATAACTTCGCGATCGACCAGGTCAGCATCTTCTACGGCCATCGCGTGAACGACTATGTCGGCGCGCTGATCCAGGGCACCTATAGCGGCGTCAATGGCGCCTCGTCCGCTCCTGCGGCGTCCAGTCTGTTCCTCGACAACAGCGACATCCGCGTGACCGCGCCGTTTGAATACGGCGACTCCACCATCCGGCTCGGCATCTCCGTCAACAACAACCCCACCGTGCAGGACCCCTACCACACCACCTTCGCCTGGGGCTTCCCATACGTCTCCTCGCCGCTGAACCTCACGCCGGGCGCCAATCCGCTGCTGGCCGGCAGCTTCTCTGGCTCCACCATAGGCGCCACCGCCTATGCTTGGTGGAACAACGCACTCTACGTCGAATTCGGCGGGTATCGCGCGATGGACCAGGGCATGGCCAAGATGTTCGGCGTCTTCCCGGGCATCGGCACCATCAGCGGCGTCGCGCCCTATGGCCGCGTTGCGTATGAGTGGAACTGGAACGGCCAGTCCGCCCATGTCGGCCTGCTCGGCATGTCCGCCGCCATTCAGCCCAACTACATGACGGGGATCGGCACCGACAAATACACGGACCTCGCGGCCGACGCCTCCTACCAGTTCATGGGTGACGGCACCCATATCTTCACCCTCCAGGCGATCGGGCTGCACGAAATGCAGTCCCTCGGCGCCACCGCCGGCCAGGGCGGCGCGGATAGCGCCAAGCACACGCTCGATCAGATGCGCCTCAACGCTTCTTACTACTACCAGAACACCTATGGCCTGACCGTCGGCTTGGTCCGCACCTGGGGCACCTCGGATGCCACCTACTACGGCACCAATTCCGGCCGGCCGAGCAGCACCGGGCTGCTGCTGGAGGCGGACTGGATCCCCTTCGGCAAGGATGACAGCTGGGGCGCGCCACTGGCCAACCTGCGCGTCGGCGCCCAGTTCACCGCCTTCACCGAATTCGATGGTTCAGTGAAGAACTACGACGGCACCGGGCGAAATGCGCGGGACAACAACACCATCTACCTCTTCACCTGGTTGATTTTCTAACCCAAGTCGAAGCTACCGCGACGCCGCCGGCCCTGTCTCCGCAGGGCCGGCGGTTTTCGTATCTGGGGCGGTGGAATCGCGGGGCTGGGGCATTGACCTTGGCGGGCCAGACGAGGAAAAGCAGCCATGCCCATTCTTCGCCGTGCCCTGGTTACCGGACTCGCCGCTGCCTCCGCGACGCTTCGCCCGGCTGCCGCCCAGATGGCCTTCGGTGCCGCTGCCGTCCCGCCCACTCCCATCACGAAGCCCCGTTGGCAGCGCAATGCCGTGGCCGCGCCGCAGTTCGATGGCCGGCCGGCAATCACCCTGGTGATCGACGATATGGGCGTGGTGCATCCCGGCACCAATCGCGTCATGGCGCTGCCTGCCCCGCTGACCCTCGCCTGGTTCCCCTTCGCGCATGGACTGCCCCAGCAGGTGGCCGAGGCGGCCGCCCGTGGCCATGAGGCGATCCTGCACATGCCGATGCAGGCCAATGGCCGCTCCACCGCCTGGACCGGGCCGGACCCGCTGCGCATTGATGTGCCGCTGGACGAGAACCTTCGCCGCCTCCAGGCCGCGCTCGACGCGGTGCCCGCCACCGTCGGCCTCAACAACCACATGGGCAGCGTCGCCACCCTCGATGGCCCGCTGATGGCCATGGTCGCCGCCGAGGCCAAGCGCCGCGAGATGCTGGTGCTCGACAGCCTGACCATCCCGCACAGCATGGTCTATCGCGAGGCGGTGGTCGCCGGCGTTCCGGCTGCCTCGCGCGATGTGTTCATCGACCCGGTGGCCAATGCCGCGGTAATCCGCCAGCAGCTCGCCCAGATCGAGGCAATCGCCACGCGGCACGGCCACGTCATCGCCATCGGCCATCCCTGGCCGCTGACCATTGAGGCGCTGGAGGCCTGGGTGCCCGGCCTGCAGGACCGAGGCTTCGTGCTCTGGCCGCTCTCGGCCACGGTGGCGTGGAAGAACGACATCCGCCTCACGGCGTAACGCCCGGCCACCGGCCGGGCGCCTATTCGCTCAGCGCGGCTTGAGGCCGACGCCGGAGCCAGCCGAGCCGGTGCGGCCGCCGTCGATCACCATTTGCGTGCCGGTGATGGAGCCGGCTAGGTCGGAGCAGAGATAGATCGCGAGGTTCGCCACCTCCTCAGCGGTGGCGTAGCGGCCCGAGGGGATGGCGGCGCGGTTGGCGGCGATCACCGCGTCAGGGTCCTCCGGGTTCCGCTGCGCCTCGAGCGAACGCATCATACGCGTGTCGACCGGGCCGGGGCAGATCGCGTTCACCCTGAGGCCGAAGCGGGCGACGTCACCGGAGGCGGACTTGGTGAGCCCGATCACCGCGTGTTTGGAGGCGATATAGGCGGACATGCCGGGGGGCCGCCGACCAGGCCGGCGATGGAGGCGGTGTTGACCACGGCGCCGCTGCCCTGGCGCAGCATCACCGGCAGCACGTGCTTCATGCCGAGGAAGACGCCGCGCACGTTGATGGCGATCACGCGGTCAAACATCTCCTCGTCATAGTCCATCACCGGGGCGGTCATGCCCTCGATGCCCGCGTTGTTGAAGAAGCAGTCGATGCGGCCATAGGCCTCGAGCGTGGCCTTGACGTAGTTCTGCACGTCGGCCGACTTCGAGACATCGGCCGGGATGAAGCGGGCGTCGCTGCCCTGCTGGTGCAGGATGTCAGCGGTGCCCTGGCCCAGCGTGGCGTCACGGTCCACCACCACCACCTTGGCGCCGCGCTCGGCGAAACCGATCGCCGCGGCACGGCCGATGCCGCCGCCACCGCCGGTGATGAGGGCCACTTTTCCAGTGAAATCCATGGTTTCGTTCTTCCCTAACGTTGTAACCGGTTAGCGCACGACGCGGCGCATCCGCGGGTCCAGCGCATCGCGCAGCCCGTCACCGAGCAGATTGAGGCCGAGCACCAGCATGGCGATCGCCACCCCCGGTGACAGGGCGATCCATGGCGCCTCGACCATATTGTCCCGCCCGTCGGCGATGATGGAGCCGAGCGTGGGGCGTGGCGGCGGCGGGCCGACGCCGACGAAGCTCAGCACCGCCTCGGCGAGGATGGCGATGGCGAAGACGTAGGTTTGCTGGACGACCCAGGGGGCGGCGCAGGCGGGCAGGACGTGGCGGTGGAGCAGCCGGACGGTGCGGGCGCCGACGGCGCGGGCGGCTTCGACGTAGTCCTGCGAGCGGGCGACCAGCACGGCGCCGCGCATGACGCGGGCGGTGCGCGGCGTGTAGGCGATGGCCAACGCGATCACCACGGTCACTTCGCTCGGGCCGAGCGTGGCAGCGAGCGCGATGGCGAGCAGCAGGCCCGGGAAGGCCATCAACCCGTCCATCACCCGCATCAGCCACACGTCGACGCCACGCCACCAGCCCGAAACGAGGCCGATGAGGCCGCCGGCGAGGCCAGAGACCACGGCTACCACGAGGGCGATGCGCAGTGACACCTGCGCGCCGAACAGGATGCGGCTCAGTACGTCCCGCCCGTAACGGTCGGTGCCGAGGAGGAACACGTCATCGGGCACGCCGAGGCGGTTGCGATAGTTGTTCTTCACCGGGTCGAACGGCGCCAGCCAGTCCGCGCCGAGGGCGGCCAGCACCACGATGGCGACCAAACCGAGGCCAATGGCGAAATTCCGCCGGGCGAGCAGGGCCTTCATGCCTCCTCCCGCATCCGCGGATCGACCCAGAGATAGAGCAGGTCCACCAGCAGGTTCACCGCGACGAAAATAAAGGTGGTCAGCAGCAGCCCGCCCTGGATGATCGGCCAATCTCGCCGCAGCACGGCGCCGATCACCAGACGGCCGACGCCGGGCAGCGAGAATACCTGCTCGATCACCAGCGCGCCGCCGAGGGAGAGGCCGAAGCCGATGCCGATGACGGTGAGGATCGGCACCAGCGAGCCGGCCAGCACATGCCGCGCATAGACGCGCGGCTCGGTGAGCCCCTTGGCGCGGGCGGTTCGGATATAGTCGCTGCTCGCCACTTCCAGCGCCGCCGCGCGGGTCATGCGCGCGATCGGGCCGAGTTGGGTCAGCGCCAGCGCGCCGGCGGGCATGGCGATGCAGCGCAGCCAGCCGACGAAGCTCGTCCCTGGATCGACGAAGCCGCCGGTGGGCAGCCAGCCGAGTTTCACGCCGAACAGCCAGATCAGCAGCAGGCCGAGCCAGAAGTCGGGCAGGGACAGGCCGAACAGCGCCGTCCCCATGGTCAACTGATCCGGCCAACGCCTAGCTTTGGCCGCCGCCAGCAGTCCGGCGGGAATGCCGATCAGGCTCGCGATGGTCAACGCCACGAAGGTGAGCGAGAGCGTGACCGGCAGACGTTGCAACACCGCCTCGCCGACGCTCTGGTTGAGCAGAACGGAGCGTCCGAGATCGCCATGCAGCACGCCGCCATACCACTGCACCATGCGCACCAGCGGCGGCTTGTCGAGCCCAAGCTCGACGCGGATGCGCTCCACATCCGCCGTACTCGCGGTCGGGCCGGCGATCTCGGTGGCGATATCGCCGGGCACCAGCAAGGTGAGCCCGAAGCTCACCAGGGAGACGACCAGCAGAACCGGGACGGCCGCCAGCAGCCGGACAATAATCAGTCGCAGCATACCGAAGGCGCGTCCCTATCCCGTCGTTTCAGTCGCTCAAGCGAACCAGCAATCCCACATCCGCGGAATGCGGTAGGGCGCGTAGTTCATCACGTTGGCGCGCGTGGCCTGCACGATGCCGGCCTCGCCCACCTTGATGGAGATCGCCTGGTCGTAGATGCGGTTCTGGAAGTCCTTCACCGCCGCCTTGCGATCCTCGAGCTTGAGCTGGCTGGCCAGGCGTTGGTTGCACTGCTCCAGCACCGGATCGGGCTTGATTTGCACGCACTGGGTGCCGGCGAAGAAGCCGACCACGTTGTATGGGCCTTCGTAGGGCTCGATGCCCATCATCAGCGGCCACAGGTTCCAGCCCTCGGGCTTGCTGCGGGCGGTGTAGACGGTCGGCCAATCCATCACCGAGAGCTTCACGTTGAAGCCTGCGGCCTTGAGCTGCTGCGCCTGCACGGTGCCGGCATCGAGATGCGGCTTGTTGGAGCTGTCGCAGATCAGCACCAGCTCCTCGCCAGCATAGCCGCCGGCCTTCATGAGGGCCTGGGCCTTCTTGACGTCCTGCTTGGTGTAGGCCTCGAGCCCGTCGACACCGGGGTAGTAGGTCGTGCCCGGATACTGCCAGGACGGCCCCATGCGATAGAGCCCGTCGGTCGAGATCGCCATGATCTCCTCGAGGTCGAGCGCCGCCTGGATGGCGCGGCGGAGTTCGAGCTTGGAGGTGACGCCCCAGTTGTTGTTGACCATGAGCGTCATGAACGCCCAGGGCAGCATGGGGTAGGATTTGATGTTCTTGTCGTCCTTGAGGCGCTTGGAAGAGGCGACATCCATCACCTCCAGCACATGCAGCTCGCCGGTCTGCAAGCCGGCGGTGCGGGCGCCGGCCTCGGGCATGATGCGGATGGTCACGCTGTCGAAATACGCGGTCTTCTTGCCGGTGAAGCCGTCGCGCTTCTCATAGGCGGTGTTCTGCGTGTAGTCGTCGAAGCGGACCATTTTGACGTGACTGTCGGGCTTGTATTCGACGAATTTGAACGGCCCGGTGCCGACCATCGAAATCTGCCCCATCGCCTTGCCGCCGTCTTCCTCTGGCATGATCACGAACGGCGCACGGGGCGAGCTGATCGCCTCGATGAGGCCGGGGAAGACGGTGTTGAGCTTCATCACCAGCGTCTTGCTGTCCGGCGTCTCGTAAGCGGCGACGGGCTTCAGCACGTCCCGCGAGGTGCCGACCTTGGCGTAGCGCTGCATCGAAGCCTTGGCGTCGGCCGAGGTCATCACCTTGCCGTTGTGGAACTTCACGCCGCCGCGCAGCGTGAATTTATAAGTGAGCCCATCCGCCGAGATATCGACACCCTCGGCCAGCTCGGGCTTCGGGTTGGCACCCTCATCGCGGGTGTAGAGGCTCTCGAACATATGCATCGAGATGTTGCGCGCCGCCGCGGCGGACGTCGCCTGCGCGTCGATGGTTGGCGGCGCCGCGGTCATGGCGACGATGACGTCACCGCCCTTCTTGCCCTGCATCCCCACGCTTTGCGCGATCGCGGGCATCGGCAATCCCGTGGATGCCGCCAGACCCGCCGTACCAATACCCGTTGTAAATGAACGACGCCGGAGCATTGTGTTCCCCTCCTTGTCTACGCCAGGCCCCGATGCTGCTCAGTCTTCGCCACTCTTGGCAAGACGCTTCCGCCGTCGCACGATGGAAATCACCGAATTCCGGCCGGAGGCACCCCCATGTCCGCCATCATTCGCTCGCTTTCCTCGACCGAAGCCGAAATCGCCGAGTGGGAGCTGCGCTGTGACATGGCCGCCGTGTTCCGCGAAAGCGCGCGCATGGGTTGGAACGAGCAGATCGCCAACCACAACTCCATCATGCTCCCCCAGCGCCACCCCGGCGAGGCGCCGACCTTCCTGATCAACCCGCGCGGCTGGCGCTTCGATGAGCTCACCGCCTCCAGCCTCATCGTCTGTGATCTCGACGGCAACGTGATCCGCGGGCAGGGTGAGCTTCGCCGCGTCGCATTCTTCATCCACACCCGCATCCACGTCGCCAACCCCGCGGCCACCTGTGTGCTGCACGTGCACCCGCAATACCTCACCGCGCTGTCGCTGCTGGAAGAGCCGGAGTTCGAGCTCTCCCATTTCAACAACCTGCTGCTGAACGACCGCGTGGTGTTCGACACCAACGCCGCCTCCGGCGCCAACTCCTTCTCCGAAGGGGACCGCATCGCCGGGCTGCTCGGCAATAAATCCATCCTGGTGATGGGGCACCACGGCGTCACCGTCGTCGGGCCCGATATCGCCTCGGCCTTCGACGAGCTCTACTTCGCCGAGCGCACCACCATGTACCAGATGACCGCCTGGACCAGCGGCCGCAAACTCAAGCAATTGCCGGAAACCTCGCGGCAGAACTTCAATGGGCCTTGGGGTGAGCGGCTCGACGCCCGGATGCATCTCGATGCGGTGCGGCGGGTGCTTGATCGGCGGGAGCCTGATTATAAGAGCTGAGGGAGGAAGCAAGGCTCCGCCGGCAAAGGGCCGGGGGCCCTTTGAACCCGTTACTGCTTGCGGCTGGGGCGATGGTCTTCGGTTAGTAACGCCGTTCTTGCTTGCGCCGCAGGCAATCGAACCACATGCCGCGCTGGCTCTTGGTGATGATGGGCTTCGCCCGCCTCCCGCCCGCGAAATCGTGGACCCGCGACCGAAGGCCACCCATCCAGCCGCAAGCCGTGCAAAGTTTTTTTGCTTCTTTTTGTTCACAAAAAGAAGACCTTGCACTCCTGCGACATGGGCTTGCCACACCGCAGCGAACCCGCCCATGATCCCGCTTCACTCGCACTGACCCGGAGACGACGCATGCGCATTTCGCCCTGGATGCTCGCGGGGGCAGTCTTCCTCGCCCCCTTTGCCCTCCATGCCCAACCCCTGCGCGTCGCCTTGGAGTTTGACCCGGCGCCGCTCGATCCAGCGACGGATGGCAGCTACACCAACCGCGTCGTCACCACGACCATGTGCGACAGCTTGATCGACCTCACGCCGGACCTGAAATTCGTCCCCGAGCTGGCGACGGGCTGGGAGTGGGCGGCGGATGGGCTTTCGCTCACCGTCAAGCTGCGTCCGGGCGTGACCTTCCATGACGGCACGGTGTTCGATGCCGCGGCGATGGTCGCCAATATCCAGCGCTACAAGACGTTGTCCTACTCCATCAGAAAAGCGGAGATGGCGGCGATCAACGGCGCCGAGGTGGTCGATCCGCTGACCATGCGGATCACCCTGAACCGCCCCTTCGCGCCGCTCATCGCCTTGCTGGCGAACCGGCCGGGCACGCCGTATTCGCCGAAGCTGATCGAGAAATCCCGCGAGGAGATCGCGGCGCACCCGGTCTGCGCCGGGCCGTTCGCCTTCAAGTCCCGCGTGGCGCAGGACAACATCACGCTGGAGCGTTATCCCGGCTATTGGAACGCGGCGGCGATCAAGCTGCCCGGCGTGGTGTTCCGCACCATCGTCGATTCCAATATCCGCAAGGTCGATCTCGCGGCCGGCGCGCTGGATATCGCGCAGCGCCTGTCACCCACCGATGTCGGCTCGGTGGCCGCCAATGCCAAGCTGAAGGTGTTCAAGGCCCCCTCGCTCGGCTTCGTGCCGATCGAGTTCAACGTCGGCAATGGCAAGGCCGCCGATACCCCGCTGGGGCGGGACCCGCGGGTGCGCCAGGCCTTCTCGCTGGCGATCGACCGTGCCGCTCTCAACCAGGTGGCGTTTGACGGGCAGTACGTGCCCTCCGCGCAGATGGAAGCCCCGGGCAGCACCTATTTTCACCCCGGCCACCCCGTGCCCGGCCGCGATATCGAGGCGGCGAAGAAGCTGCTCGCCGCCGCCGGCGTCAGCTCGGTCTCCTTCACCCTGCTCACCGGCACCGACCCGCTGGACGGCCAGGTGGCGCAGATCATCCAGGCGATGGTGAAGGACGCCGGCTTCGAGATGAAGATCACCGCGATGGATGCGGCCGCCCAGGTTTCCGCCACGCAATCCGGTAATTTCGAGGCTTCGATGCTGCTGTGGTCCGGCCGCGCCGACCCCGACGGCAATGCGCCGATCTGGCTCACCTGCAAGGGCTTCACCAACTGGGGCCGCTACTGCAACCCGAAGCTCGATGACCTCTTCACCGAGGCCGCCTCCAAGCAGACGGTGGCCGAGCGCGTGCCGGTCTACCGCCAGGCCACCGACATCTTCCTGGCCGACCAGCCGGATGTGGTGATCTATCACTGGTCGATGTTGTGGGGCCTTTCCTCCAAGGTCAGCGGCTTCGCCGGCCGGCCGGACGGGCTGTGGCGATCGGAGGGGCTCACGGTCACGCCGTGAGATGAAGGGCGGTGCGGCCGAGCTTTTCGTGCTCGGCAACGCCTCCATCGACGTGACGCTGAACGTGCCCCGGCTGCCGGCGCCGGGCGAAACCCTGATGGCGCGCGGCATTGTCAGGGCGCCCGGCGGCAAGGGCCTCAACCAGGCCGTTGTCGCCGCTCGCGCCGGGGCCCGGGTGCGGTTCTGCGCCCCGGTGGGGCGGGAGCCGGAGGTGGCGCTGCTACATGCCGCCATGGCGCGCGAACCCTTCGCCGATCTGCGCCTGATCCTCGCCGAACAGCCGACCGACCTCTCTACGCTCATCGTCGCCGAGGGCGGCGAGAACTGCATCATCAGCACTGGGGACTGCGCCGAGGCGCTGACCCCCTACATCGCGAAAACCTTCGCTCGCCCGTTACGCGCTCAGGATTGGCTGCTGGTGCAGGGCAACCTCTCCGAGGCCGCCACCTGGGCCGCGCTGTCGCTCGCGCGCAACGTGGTGTTCAACACCGCGCCGATCCGCTGGATCTCGCGGCGCATCCTCGCCGCATCAACCGTGGTGGTGGCCAACCAGGTGGAGGCGGCGGAGATTACTGGCCTCACTGATCCGCACGAAGCCGTGGCCGCGCTCGGCGGGACGATCGGCATCGTGACGCTGGGCGCCGCCGGCTGCCTGCTGGCCGAGGGTGGCCGCACCCGCCACATCCCTGCCCCCGCGGTCACCGCGGTGGATACCACCGGGGCCGGCGATGCATTTTGTGGCACGCTGGCCGCAGCGCTGGCCACCGGCGTTCCCATCGACATTGCCATCGCGGACGCCCAACAGGCCGCCGCCCTCTCCGTCACCCGTCCGGGCTGCTACGGCGCCCTGCCCAGCGCCGCCGAACTGCAATCGCTCATCCAAGGAGCCGTCCCATGACCGCCATCGTGCAATCCCTCACCAACAGCGAAGCCGAAGCCGAGGAGTGGCAGCTCCGCTGCGACATGGCCGCCGTTTTCCGTATCTCCGCCCGGCTCGGCTGGAACGAGCAGATCGGCAACCACAACTCGCTGATGCTGCCGCAGCGCACACCGGACGAGAAGCCGACCTTCCTGATCAATGCGCGCGGCTGGCGCTTCGAGGAGCTGACGGCCTCTAACCTCATCGTCTGCGATCTCGACGGCAACGTGCTCCGCGGCAAGGGCGAACTGCGCAAGGTCGCCTTCCACATCCATGCCCGCATCCACGTGCGCAACCCCGCCGCCACCTGCGTGCTGCATGTGCATCCGCAGTACCTCACCGCGCTGTCGATGCTGCAGAACCCCGAGATGGCGCTGGCCCACCACAACAACCTCGTGCTGAACGACCGCGTGGTGATCGACGTGCTGGGCGACGAGCCGGTCGCCGACAACTCCGAAGGCGACCGCATCGCCGACCTGATGGGCAACAAGACCATCATGATCATGGCGAGCCACGGCGTCACCGTCGTCGGCCCCACCGTGCATGACGCGTTCGACGAGTTGTTCGGCGCCGAGCGCACCACGATGTACCAGATCACCGCCATGTCCACCGGCCAGCCGCTGCGCCGCCTGCCGGAGCGCCTGCGCCGCCACAACCACGGCCCCCGCAGCAGCCACGCCGATGCCCGCCTGCATCTCGACGCCTGGCGCCGCATCCTCGACAAGCAGGAGCCGGACTATGCAAGCTGATCCCCAGGACTTCCTCGCCGCGAGCCGGGTGATCGACTTCGATCACCCGGCCGTCGCCGCCAAGGCCGCCGAACTGCGCGGCACGAGCGACGACCCGGTGGCAATCACCGCCGCCTGCTTCGCCTTCGTGCGCGATGCCATCCCGCATTCCGTGGACATCCAGGCCGAGGTGGTGCCCTGCACCGCCTCCGAGGTGCTGGCGGCCGGCACCGGCTATTGCTACGCCAAGAGCCACCTGCTGGCCGCCCTGCTGCGCGCCAACGAGATCCCGACCGCCCTGGTCTACCAGCGCCTCTCGCTCGACGACATCGGCCCGCCCTTCATCCTGCACGGGCTCAACGCCGTGCATTTGCCCGGCATCGGCTGGCACCGCATCGACGCCCGCGGCAACAAGCCAGGACTCGAGACGGTGTTCGACCCCACCCACGAGTCGCTCGCCTACCCGCCCAAGCTACCGGGCGAGGCAACGCTGCCCGGCCTCTACGCGGACCCTCTCCCGGTGGTCGAAGCCGCACTCACCGACGCGCCGGGCTGGCGGACAGTGATCGAGCGGCGGCCGGATATCGAGCCGCAGACCCTGTAAGGCCCGACTCAGCTCTGAGGATTTATTTCGACCCGACCATTAATAGCCTCGCGACAGGTCCACTAGGTGCGGCATCGGTTCCCCGGCGCGTATGGCGCGAACGTTCTCCCACAGGATGTCGAAACTGTCGGGATTGTAGGTAATCGGGTCGTCCACCGAGACATGCGGCGAAATCACCAGGTTCTTCGTCGTCCAGATGCGATGACCACGCGGGATTGGCTCGGGGGTGAAGACGTCGAGCACCGCGCCGCCGAGATGGCCGGCATCGAGCAGGTCGCACAGCGCCTCCTGGTCGATCAGCGCGCCGCGGCCGATATTGATTACCCCCGCCCCCTTGGACAGCAGCGCGAGGCGCGCCCGCGTGATGAGGCCATGAGTCGCCTCGGTGAGCGGGCAGGCCAAGATCAGGAAGTCAGTCTCCGGCAACACGGTATCGAGATCGCCGACGGCGACCACGCGGTCGAAATCGGGGTGGGGGGTGGCATTGGTGCGTACGCCGGTGGCGATGGCGCCGAACATGCGCGCCGCCCGCCCGGCTGGTGAGCCCATGTCCCCCGTGCCCACGACCGTAACGCGGCGGCCGCGGATGGAGGAGGAGAACAGCATCTGCCACACGTGGTCGCGCTGCTGGGCCAGCATTTCCGGCACTCGTGCGTTCAGCATAAGCAACGCCATCGCGGCGTATTCACCGGCCTTGCGGCTGTGGACGCCACTGTTGTTGAGGACAGCAACGCCCGGCGGTAGGTTGGAGAAGGGCCGCAGCTTGTCGACACCCGCGGAGAGCAGGAAAATCATTTTCAGGTTCGGCGCTGTGCAGGGGAAGCGCCCGTAGAGCGTGGAAGTCTGCGCGAGCAGCACGTCGGCCCAGGCGACGCCCTCAGCAAACTCCTCGGAGCTGCGGCCGAAGCGGATCTCGTGGCCGCTTTCCCCTGCCCGCGCCGCCGCCTCGTCCCATTGGGCCTGCGTCAAGTCGAAAAGATTGTCGCCGGGGTCGTTCATCGCGAGGAAACGCATGGCGGTGTATGTCCCTGCTTGTGATGACCATGGCTTCCGCCGCAGCGCGCTGCCTGTCAACCTGGAGCTATGGAAATTCCGGTTCTTTTCCGCGATCAGCGCTTCGTCGTGCTCGACAAACCGGCCGGCCTCAAGGTGCATGCCGGGCCGGGCGGCGGGCCGAGCGTAGAGGATTGGTTCCCGCACCTCTCCCGCCGCAAGGATGGACCCTGGCTCGCCCATCGCCTGGATGCGGACACCGCGGGCTGCCTGGTGGTGGCGTTGCGAAAATCGGCGCTTTTGGCGGCGCAGGCCGAGTTTGGCGCTGGTCGGGCGGAAAAGACCTATTGGGCGGTCGTGGATGGCGGGCCACAGGCGACGGCCGGGGTGGTTGACCTGCCGCTGCGCCGGGTGAGCAATGCCGCAGGCTGGCGCATGGAAGGCGGGCCGGGCGGCGATGCGGCAGTGACGGAATGGCGGGTGCGCGGACAGGCCAAGGGGATGTCCTGGCTCGAACTGAAGCCGCGCTCCGGGCGCACACATCAGGTGCGCGCCCATTGCGCCGCGCTGGGCTGCCCAATCCGGGGTGACGCGGTTTACGGCGCCGGCGGAGGCAGGCTGATGCTGCTGGCACGCGCCATTCACCTGCCGCTCGATCCGCCCCTTTCCGCTGAGGCGCCGGTGCCACCACATATGCGCGGTGCGCTGGCACAACTCGGGGGCTGAACCCCGATAGCAGCAGTTTGGTTTTACTGCGTGGTGACAGCGCCCGGCGCAGGGGTCTTCGCCTTCTGGCGGTTGATCGTTCGGCTGTTCTGGTTGAGTTCGGTGTTCAGCTTACGGGTCTGATTTTTGGTGAGCTGGCCATTGGGGTCACGCGCCTCCATTTTCGTCGCTTGATTGGCCACGTGATTGTCAACCTTGGTATCGTGGTTGATCTGCTTCTGGTTCAATGTCCCGGCGGCAGCACCCTGGTTGATGCGCTGTTGCTGGTTGTTGAGCCGCTTGTTAACCTCGGAAGAGCCATTTGGCGCGGGGGTGGCAGGCGCAGTCTGCGCCATCGCCAGTACCGGCACCGCGGCAAAGGCAGCAGCGAGAAGAAGTGCGGGAAGGCGGGTCATTTAATGGACTCCGAACGAGGACGATACCCGCTCAATACGTCATGCCCCGCCGCGTCGTCACCTGCCGAGGGCAACAATACTCGGGGAATGACATTGATATAATGTCCCTAAAGGGATCAGTTAATGTTGTGAGGCGATCAGCGCTGAGGCGGCGACCGCCTCGTGCAGCATGCCTTGCGGAGCAGCGTCGGCAAACCACGCGGCCGGTTCTGCGACCAAATTATCTGCTCGCGCGCCGAGCCGGGCGCGCGAGGCGGAGGACATCAAGAGCACCCGAACGGTCAGCGTCGGCAGGCTGAGCAAAGTTCCCGCATAGACGGTCACCTGTTCCAGCACGGGAAACGGCCAGTCGAGCAGGATGGCGCCGTCGTCGCACAGCCAGGCGTTGTCGGGCAGGGCCGGGTGGTCGTCATCGAACAGCACGATCGCGCCGCCCGCCGCCACTACGGTATCGAGGCGGCGCAGCGTGTCCGCGCGGTCCATCCAATGGAGTGAGCGGCCCATGGTAACGAGGTTGAAGCGGTCCAACTCCGGCGAGAGGGTGGCGGAGCCGCCCTGTCGCCAGGTTACATTGGCCCGCGTGGCCGCCGCAGCGAGCATTTCGGGCTCCGGCTCCAGCGCCAGCACGTGGCCGGCCAGTCGCGCGAAGGCGCTGGCGAGCGGGCCGGAACCGCAGCCGGGATCGAGCATTTGGTCGGAGAATTGTAGCCTGAACAGCGCCGCGATACGGGCGATCAGCTACGCAGGATAGGGCGGCCGGCCGGCCAGATAGTGGGCAGTGGCGATGCGGAAGCGCCTTGCGTTGAATGCGGCCTGTTCCGGGCGCATCGCTCAGGGCATGTCTGGGATGATCACGTTCTGCGGCGTGCCGTGGATGAGCGCAGCGGCCATGGTCTCGGCCGATTTCCGCCGGATGTCCTCCCAGGCCTCCGGGCTGTGGAAGGCGGAATGCGGGGTGACGATCAGCCGCCCGGCCAGCCATGGCTCGCGCGCCCGGTAGGCGCGCAGCAGGGCGGGCAGCGGCTCGGCGGGTGGTTCGACCTGCAGCACGTCGAGCCCGGCCCCGGCGATATGGCCCTCGCGCAGCAGGGCATCGAGCGCATCGATATCCAGGATCGGGCCGCGGGCGGTGTTCACCACCACGGCGCCATAGGGCAGCACGGATAGTTCCGCGAGCCCGAGCATGCCCCGCGTCTCCGGCGTGTTTGGCGCATGGATCGACAGCACGTCGGCCTTCAGCAGCAGGGCTTGCAGGGTTTTCGCCCGGCCGATGCCAAGGGCGAGTTCGCTGCCGTTGGGACGATGCGGGTCGTAGAAGATGACGTTGAAGCCGAAGGTCTTGGCCCGCAGCGCCACCGCGCTGCCGATGCGGCCGAGGCCGATGATGCCGAAAGTCTGCGCGCTGCTGCGCCGCACCAGCGGCGTGTCGATTGCCTTCCAGCCCGGCTCCGGGCCGCGCTGGAGGTCATGGTGCAGCGCGATGCCACGGCGCAGCGCCAGCACCAGGGCCATCGCGTGGTCCGCCACCTCGGTGGTGCCGTAATCCGGCACGTTGCACACCATGATGCCACGGGCCGCCGCCGCCACCCGGTCCACGCCGTCATAGCCGACGCCCATGCGCACGATCACCCGCAGGCGCGGAAAGCGGGCGATATCGGCGGCGGTGACGCGCATCCCATGGACGCATAGCCCCTCGGCCTCGGCGCAGTCGGCCTCCGCGAGGTCAGCCATGGCGCTGACCCCGGCGATTCGGAGCGTGGCCTTGCGGCCGTAGACCTCGCGCTCCACCCAGTCATTCTCGTAGAGGCGTTCAGGATACAGGATGGTGGTCATGGCTGCGGCGCGGTCCCCCCGGGTTGCAACGGCTCTCCGAGCCATGCAGTTTCATGCTTTGCGTATACAAGAGGGGTTCGGAATGTCCATGAACGGGGCGGAAAGCCTGGTCCACACGCTGCTCGCCAGCGGCATCGATACGTGCTTCGCCAATCCCGGCACGTCGGAGATGCATTTCGTCGCGGCGCTCGACCGTGTGCCCGGCATGCGCTGCATCCTCGGGCTGCAGGAGAACGTCGTCACCGGCGCCGCCGATGGCTATGCCCGCATCGCCGGCAAGCCCGCCGCCACCCTGCTGCATTGCGGCCCCGGCCTCGCCAATGGCTGGGCCAATCTGCACAATGGCCGCCGCGCCAACACCATGATGGTGAACTGCGTGGGCGACCAGGCGACCTATCACCGCCCGCTCGATGCCCCGCTGACCGCCGATACCGAGGGCCTCGCCCGCGCCGTCTCCGGCTGGGTGCGCACCTGCACCACCGCCGAGGAAGTTGGCGCCCAGGCCGCGGTGGCCGCCCAGGCGGCGCAGACCTCGCCAGGCACCATCGCCACCCTGATCCTGCCGTCGGACACGTGCTGGAATGATGGCGGCGTGGTCGCCGCCCGCCTGCCAATCCCGGCTGCCCCCACCGCCGCGCCACACGCGGTGAAGATTGCGGCCGAGCTGCTGCGCAACGGCAAGAAGACGCTGATCGTCCTCGGCAATGGCGCGCTGCGCGCCGGCCCGGTGGCCGATGCCCACCGCATCGCCGCCGCCACCGGGGCCGACGTGATCGCCGCCGGCTCCAACGGCCGCGTCGAGCGTGGCCGGGGGCGGCATCCGGTCAACCGCATCCCCTACCCTGTCGACCAGTCAGTCGGCCTGCTGAAGCAGTATGCCCAGGTGATCCTGGTCGGCACGCCGAAGCCGGTGATCTTCTTCGCGTATCCCAACAAGCCCGGCACCCCCGTGCCCGCCGATGCGCAATTGCATGTGATGACCCGCCCGGAGCACGACCAGGTACAGGCCCTCGCGGCGCTTGCCGACGAACTGGGTAACCCCGCGCACGTGCCGCACACCGGCGCCGCCACGGCCGAACTCGGCCGCGGCAAAATCACCACCGAGGCCTTCGCCGCCACACTCGCCACACTGATGCCGGAAAACGCCATCATCGCCGATGAGAGCGTGACCTTCGGCCGCGCCTTCTTCCCCGCCACCCATCATGCCGCCCCGCATGACTGGCTGAACGTGACCGGCGGCGCCATCGGCGGCGGCATTCCGCTCGCTACCGGTGCGGCGATCGCCGCACCTGATCGCCGGGTGATCAACCTGCAAGCCGACGGCTCGGCGATGTACACCATCCAGGGGCTCTGGACCCAGGCGCGGGAGAACCTCGATATCACCACGGTGATCTTCTCCAACCGCAAGTACCAGATCCTGATCGGCGAACTTGCCAATGTCGGCGCCAATCCCGGCCGCACCGCGATGGACATGCTGGACCTCGGGAACCCCGACATCGATTTCGTAAAGCTCTCCGAGGGCATGGGCGTCCCCGGCGCGCACGCCACCACGATGGAACAGCTCAACGACCTGCTGGCCGGTTCGCTGAACCGCAAGGGGCCGTTCCTCATCGAGGCGATCATCTGACCGGCGATGGGGCTGGATGATGCATCCCGCCCCATCTTCCCGGATTGCGCTTCGCCCCATCCGGGCTACGATCGTCCGAGATACGGGAGACCCCACGATAATGACCGCCGTGCCCCAGGCCCGCTTTCGCAGCCTCACGAACCTGTTCGCGCCGCGTTCGGTGGCCGTGCTGGGGGCTTCGTCGGACCCCGGGCGGATCGGCGGCAAGCCGATCGCCTATATGATCAAGCAGAAGTTCCAGGGCGCGCTTTACCCGGTGAACCCCGCCCGTGACGAGGTCCAGGGGCTGAAATCCTACAAATCGGTGGCCGATCTGCCGGAAGTGCCGGATGTCGCGGTGGTCGCGGTGCCGGCGGCCTTCGCGCCGCAGGCGGTGGCCGATCTCGCGGCGCGCGGGGTCAAGGGCTGCGTGATGCTAACCGCCGGGTTTGCCGAGGTCTCCGAAGAGGGGGCAGCGATCCAGGCCGGCATGGTGGCGACGGCGAAGGCGGCGGGGATGCGCCTGCTGGGGCCGAACTGCCTCGGCCTGTTCAATGCCGGCATCGGCTACTACCCGACGTTCACCTCGTCGGTGGAGACTGGCTGGCCAATGCCCGGGCGTATCGGCATCGCCTCGCAATCCGGCGCCTATGGCACGCATCTCTACACCGCCGCCCGCAACCGTGGCATCGGCGTGCCGATCTGCGTGACCACCGGCAATGAAAGCGACGTCACCATCGGCGACGTCATCGGTTGGCTGGCGGAGCATGACGGCACCGACGTGATCGCCGCCTACGCCGAGGGCATTCGAGAATCGGAGAGCTTCACCACCGCCCTGGCCGCGGCGCGGGCCGCGCGCAAGCCGGTGGTGCTGATGAAGGTCGGCCGCTCCGGCCTTGGCGCCAAGGCCGCCGCCTCGCACACCGCCTCCAACGCCGGCGATGACGCGGTGACCGATGCGGTGCTGGCGGAATATGGCGTGGTCCGCGCCCGCACCACCGAGGAGATGCTGGATATCGCGCATCTCGCGACCCGGCGGATCTATCCGGTCGGCGGCACGCTCGGGGTGATGACGGTGAGTGGCGGGGCGGGAGTGCTGATCTCGGACGCCGCCGATGCCGCAGGGGTCGCGATGCCCGAGATGCCCGCGGATGCGCAGGAGAAACTGCGCGGGTTGATCTCGTTCTGTGCCCCGCGCAACCCCGTCGACTGCACCGCCCAGGCGTTCAACGAATTCCCCAAGGTCGGCCTGTTCCTCGATTCACTCTGCGGCGATGGCGGCTATTCCACGGTGATGGGGTTCTTCTCACAAACCGGCGGCGCGCCGTCGGTGTGGGAGAAGCTGCGCGCCACGCTGCGCGAGACGCGCGACAAATACCCTGACCGGCTCTACGTGCTCTCCATCCTCGCCGACGCCGAGAAAACGGCGGCCTATGAGGCTGATGGGTTCGCGGTGTTCGAGGACCCGACGCGCGCGGTGGTGGCGATTGCGGCGATGCACCGCTACGGCGAGGCTTTCGCCAAGGCGCCGGGCGCCGCGCCACCTTCGGTGCCCGCCGTCATCCTGCCCGCCGCGACACCGACGGAGGCTGAGGCCAAGCTTCTGCTCGCCGAGGCCGGCATCGCCAGCGCGCCCGAACGCGCCTGCGCCAGTGCGGATGCGGCGGTGGCTGCGGCGGCGGCGTTCGGCTTCCCGGTGGTGATGAAGATCCTCTCGCCCGATATCATCCATAAATCGGAAATCGGTGGCGTGCTGCTTGGGGTCGGCGATGCCGATGCCGTGCGTGCCGGCTACGCCACCCTGCTCGATCGCGCCCGCGCCCATGCGCCCGGCGCCCGCATCGAGGGCGTGCTGGTCGCCAAGCAGCTTTCCGGCGGCACTGAATGCATCATGGGCACCGTGCGCGATCCCGTTTTCGGCCCGGTCGCGATGTTCGGCCTTGGCGGTATTTTCGTCGAGGTGATGAAGGACGTGGTGTTCCATCGCTGCCCCTTCGGGCCTGACGTCGCCGAGGCGATGATCCGCTCCATCAAGGGGGCGCCCTTGCTGCTGGGCGCGCGCGGGCGCAAGCCGGCCGACATCGCGGCCTTGGCGGCGATGCTCTCCCGGCTCTCGGTGTTCGCGGCCCAAGGCGGGCCGCGGCTGCAATCGATCGATCTCAACCCTGTCTTCGCCATGCCTGATGGCGAGGGCGCTTTCGCCGCCGATGCGGTGCTGGAAATCGGAGACGCCTGAATGGCCATCAACAAATTCGTTCGTGACATGGCCGAGGCGCTGGCCGGCGTGAAGGACGGTTCGATCGTCCTGCTCGGTGGCTTCGGCGCGGTCGGCCAGCCCAACCAGCTGCTCGATGGGCTGATCGAGCACGGCGCCAAGGACCTCACGGTCGCCGTCAACAACGCCGGCTCCGGCCGCGTCGGCCTCGCCCGGCTGATGGAGCTGAAGCGGGTGCGCAAGCTGATCTGCACCTTCCCGCGCTCGCGCGATCCGGTGGTGTTCGAGACGCTCTACAAGGCCGGCGAGATCGAGCTCGAAATCGTGCCACAGGGCACGCTGGCCCAGCGCATCCAGGCGGCCGGCTACGGCATGGGCGCCTTCTATACGGCCACCTCGGTCGGCACCCCGATCGCCCGCGGCAAGGAGCATCGCGAGTTCGACGGGCGGGAGATGGTGCTGGAATACGCGCTGAAGGCCGATCTCGCGCTGATCGAGGCCTGGCAGGCCGATCGCTGGGGCAACCTGACCTACAAGGACGCCGGGCGGAACTTTAACCCGATCATGGCCCAGGCCGCCGAGCTGACAGTAGTGCAGACCCAGCATGTGGTCGAACTCGGTGATCTCAACCCCGAGCACGTCATCACCCCCGGTATTTTCGTCGACCGGGTGCTTCACGTTCCCTACGGCGACCCGCCGATTTTCTGAGGAGATCATCCCATGGACGCTGCAACCGAGTTCAAACCGTGGTCGCGCGACACGATGGCGTCGCTGGTGGCCGACGACATTCCCGAGGGCTGGTACGTCAACCTCGGCATCGGCATCCCCACGATGGTGGCCAACCACGTGCCGCTCGATCGCGAGGTGATTTTCCATTCCGAGAACGGCATTCTCGGCATGGGCCCGGCGCCGCCGGAGGCCGAGATCAACCCTTGGCTGATCAATGCCGGCAAGCAGTACATCACGCTGCGCAAGGGCGGATCCTACGTGCACCATGCCGACAGCTTTGGCATGATCCGCGGCGGGCATCTTGATCTCTGCTGCCTCGGCGCCTTCGAAGTGGCCGATAACGGCGATATCGCGAATTGGGCGACCTCGGAGAACGACACCGCGCCGGCCGTCGGTGGCGCCATGGATCTCGCCGCTGGCGCCAAGCGCCTGTGGGTGATCATGGAGCACATGACAAAGGACGGGCGTTCGAAAATGGTGAAGAAATGCGACTATCCGCTGACCGCGCCCCGTGCGGTGAAGCGGGTCTACACCAATTTCGGCATTTTCGACGTCACCCCGCGCGGCTTCGAGGTGCGTTCCATCGTGCCGGGCATGTCGCGCGAAACCCTGCAGGCGCGCACCGACGCGCCGTTGTACTTCGCGGAGTGAGGCCATGAGCACCGCCGAGGACCGGTCCGAGAACATCCGGCTGTTGCGCGAGAGCGCGGCCGCCGTGATCCCCGGCGATTATCGCCGCATCCGCGCGTTGCGCTTCCAGGACCCGGGTTTCGACCCGGCGACCTGGAAGGAGATGTGCGACATGGGCTGGGCGGCGCTGCGCGTGCCCGAGGCCAAGGGCGGATCGGGGCTTGGCGTCGCCGAATACTGCGCACTGGCGGAGGAGCTTGGCCGCGGCCTGGTGCCGGAGCCCTTCATCGGCTCGGTCACCGCGGCCTCGCTGCTTTCGGGCGGCGCGCTGGCCGAGGTGTTGGCCGGCGACAAGGTGATCCTGCCGGCGTGGCAGGAGCGGCCGAACTCGCTGGATACGGCGGGTGATACAACCGTGGCCGGCGGGCGGGCCAATGGGCGTAAGGCCTTCATCCCGATGGCCGCCGGCGCTGACGCCTTTATCGTCTCCGGACGGGATGGGCTGGCACTGGTGGCGCGTGATGCCGCCGGGGTGTCGCTCAGCATCGAGCGCACCCAGGATGGCGGTAATTTTGGCACCCTTACTTTGGACAACGCCGCCTGCACGCCGCTCAGCGGCGACATGGCGGAGGCGTTGGAGGAGGCGGCACTGGCGACCGGCGCCTATCTGCTGGGGGTGATGGACCGCGCCTTCGCGATGACGCTCGACTACATGAAGACCCGCAACCAGTTCGGCCGCGCCATCGGCAGTTTCCAGGCGCTGCAACACCGGGCGGCCGATCTCAAGATCCAGGTGGCGCTCACCCGCGCCTCGGTTGAGGCGGCGGCGGTGACGCTCGATACCTCGCAGCACCCGGCGCTTCGGCAATCCGTGGTGTCGCGCGCCAAGGCGCGGGCAGCCGATGCGGCGATGCTGGTGACGCGCCAGTGCATCCAGCTGCATGGCGGCATCGGCTATACCGACGAGGCCGATATCGGGCTGTTCCTGCGCAAGGCGATGGTGCTTTCGCACCTCTATGGCGGCGCGGCGCTGCATCGCGGGCGGTTTGCGGCGGTGGCGCCGGAGGATGATGAGTGAGGGAAGGCCTTCTTTTTCTGAAGAAAAAGAAGCAAAAAGACTTTTATCCGTTCGCTTCACGGTCTCCCGGGAGACTCCGCGGCAAAATGGATAAAAGTTTTCTGGTTCTTTTTTTCAAAAAAGAACCGCTTTCTTACTGCTGAAGGGTATTTTTCGTGACGATGCTGCTCGAATCCCGCCAAGGCGCGACCGCTGTGCTCACCATGCACCAGCCCGCTCGCAAGAACGCGCTCGCCATGGCAATGCGCGAGGAGATGATCGCGGCGATCGAGCGCATCGAGGCGGATAGCACGGTGCGCGCGGTGGTGATCACCGGCTCGGACGGCACGTTCTGCTCGGGCGGGGATATCAGCGGCATGAACGCCGCCGATTTCGCCGGTGGGCGCGAGCGCTTCCGGATCACCCATCGCCTGGTGCGGCTGATGATCGAGAGTGCCAAGCCGTTCATCGCCGCCGTCGAGGGCTGGGCGGCCGGCGCGGGGATGGGGGTGGCGACCTGCTGCGACACGGTGGTGGCGGCGGCCGGCGCGCAATTCGTCTCACCGTTCAACCGCCTCGGCCTCGTGCCGGATTTCGGCCTGCTGCACACGCTGCCCAAGCGGGTCGGCGAAGGTCCGGCGCGGCAGATTTTTCTGCGTGGCGCGCCGTTCGATGCGGCGCATGCGCTCAAGATCGGCATGGTCGACGAGATCGTGCCGGATGGCACGGCGCTGGAGCGGGCGCTGGCAATTGCCGATGAGTTCGCCAATGCCGCGCCGATTCCGCTGGCGATGGTGAAGAACTACATGAGCCGCGGCCTCGCCGAGGCGCTGGATTGGGAGCGCAACGCCCAGGCGGCGATGTTCCTCACCGCCGACCACGCCGAGGGCCGCGACGCCTTCCTCGCCCGGCGCAAGCCGGTTTTCACCGGACGCTGAGCATGACTGTTGACCTGAACGACCTTGACGACGAGACCTTCCGCGCGACCGTGCGGGACTGGGTGGTCGCGAATTATCCCGAAGAGCTGCGCAACCCGCCCAAGCGCCTGCACTGGCGGGACAATAAGGTGTGGTATTTCAAGCTGGCCGAGAAAGGCTGGCTCTGCCCGGGCTGGCCGGCCGAGCATGGCGGCATGGGGCTGAATGCAGGCAAGCAGATCATCCTGCTTGAGGAGTTCGAGCGCTACGGCGTGGCGCGCACCAATGACCATGGGATCATCATGGTCGGGCCGCTGCTGATCCAGTACGGAACGGATGCGCAGCGCGCCGAGTTCCTGCCGAAAATCCTCGCCGGCGAGCATATTTGGTGCCAGGGCTATTCCGAGCCCAATGCCGGCTCCGACCTCGCGAGCCTGCGGACCTCCGCCGTCTCCGATGGGGACGATTGGGTGGTCAATGGCCAGAAGATCTGGACCACGCTGGCCAATGACGCCAACTGGATCTTCCTCCTCGTGCGTACCGATCCCGGCGCCAAGAAACAGGAGGGCATCACCTTCCTGCTGGTACCGATGGACAGCCCCGGCATCACCGTGCGGCCGATCATCAACATCGATCTGCATGACGAGTTCTGCGAGGTGTTCTTCGACAATGTCCGCGTGCCCAAGCGCTGGACAGTCGGCGAGGTCAATAAGGGCTGGACGATGGCGAAGAACCTGCTGGGGTTCGAGCGCATCTATCTCGGCTCGCCCAAGCTCTCGGGCTACGCGCTGTCGCGCCTGCGCATGCTGGCCGAGCGCATGGGCACCTGGGAGGAGCCGAACTTCCAGGACCGCTTCACCCGGCTGCGCATGGAGATGGACGACCTCAAGGCGTTGCACGCCACCTTCGTGGATATCGTGCGCCGCGGCGATGCGCTGGGGCCGGATGTCTCGATGCTGAAGGTGATTCAGACCGAGCTGTTCCAGAAAATCACCGACGAAATGATGGATATCGCCGGCGCCAATGCCGGGCTGCTGGAGCCGATGGAGGGCAACCGCAACCTGCACCCCTCCGGCCAGTTCATCCAGGCGCGGCCGAGCACGATCTACGGCGGCTCCAACGAAATTCAGCGCAATATTCTCGCCAAGAACGTACTGGGCCTGCCGGGGTAAGGCGGCGCCTCTCGCATGTTGCGGACGATCTCTCCTTGGTATTATGTTCGAACATGAATGACCGGAACGGTGCAATAGAGGGGACATCCGATGACGTGCGACGCGCAGGGGAACGCGGTTTCAGGCGGCACGCCGGAGGCGGTGGACTATCTCGACCAGGCCATACGCGCATTCACCATAGGCCATCGCGATGCGCTCGGCCTGCTCGATGCGGCGGCTTCTGCGGCCCCCGATATGCCGATGGCCCCGATAGCCAAGGCCTATATCCTCGGTCTCGCGCTCGACCCGAAGCTGGTTGTCATGGCGCGCAGCCTTGCCGATCGGGTCCGGAGCGGGCCGATGAACGCGCGTGAGCATGCGTTGCTGGGCGTGCTTGATCTCGCACTGTCCGGCCAAAGACGCGCCGGCATCACGGCGCTCGACGCGCATCTGATGGACCACCCGCGCGACCTGCTCGCCCATTTCTCCGGCCTCTACAGCGAGACGCTGCTTGGCCGCGCTCCCCTGGTGCGCGACCGGGCAGAGCGGGCGATGCCGTTCTGGTCGGCCGATACTCCGGGCTTCGCGGTGTTCCGCACCACCTACGCGTTCGGCCTGGAGGAGGCCGGCAGCTACGCGCGGGCCGAGGACGAAGCACGCGCCGCCATCGCGCAGGAGCCGCACCTCTATTTCGCCCATCACACCGTCGCGCATTGCATGGAGATGACCGGCCGCCCCGAGGCCGGGGTCGCCTTCAGCAGAGAGCGCGAACCCTTCTGGGCCTCGGCCGAAAGCGGCGGGCAGGGCCATATCTGGTGGCACACATCGCTGTTCCACCTTGAGCTCGACCAGTTCGACGAGGCGCTGAAGCTCTATGACGGCCCGCTGATGCGGACCGTCCGCCCCATCGGCTTCTCGCTCAGCGACCCCGCCGCCCTGCTCTGGCGCCTGGACACGGTGGGCTGCGACGTCGGCCGCCGCTGGCAGGACCTGCTGCCGCGCTGGGAGGGGCACGCCGACGGGCGCAGCATGGTGTTCACCGACATGCACGCGGCGATGACCGAACTGCGCTCCGGTAACGAGGCCCTGGCCGAGGCGCGGCTGGCGACCATGCGCCACACCGCCGCCGGCACGGGCGAGACCGCTTCGCTCTACGCGGAGGTGGGCGTGCCCTTGGTCGAAAGCCTGATCGCCTTCCACCGCGGGGCCTACGACGCCTGCATCGCCCTGCTGTTCCCGCTGCGCGCCGAGATCTGGCGCATCGGCGGCAGCAACGCGCAGCGCGATATCGTCGAGTGGACCTTGACCGTCGCCGCCCTCCGCGCCGGCCGCAAGACGCTCGCCCAGGGCCTGGTCTACGGGCGCCTGGCAGCCCGGCCGCAAAGCCTTGTCAACCGGGAATTCCAGCGAACGGCCGATCGGCTCGCGGCCTGAGCGCGGGCAGCCGATCTAATCCGCGGAAGCCTTTCTGCGGTGATCCAACTGGAACCGCTTCCGTTCTTCTTCGTATGGAGCCTCCGCACCCGGCGTTTGTCCTTTGCGCCGATCGGCCGCCGTTGCTAGGGTCGGCGCAACCGATGGGAGACTTCACCATGATCAGCCGCCGCGCTCTGATGTTCACCGCCTCCGCGACGCCCTTCCTCTCGCTCGCGGGGCCCGGCATGGCTGACACGCCAAAGGACACGCTCGTCCTCGGCATGGCGATCGACGACATCATCAGCCTTGACCCCGCCCAGGCCTTCGAGTTCTCGGGCGGCGAGGTGGACGGCAATTGCTACGAGCGGCTGGTGATCCCGAACCCGAAGAACCCGAGCGAGCTGGTTGGCGAGATCGCCGAGAAGTGGACGATTTCGCCGGATGGGCTGACCTTCACGTTCACGCTGAAGAGCAGCATGAAGTTCGCCTCCGGCAAGCCGATCACCGCCGAGGACGCCGCCTTCTCGCTGCAGCGCGCGGTGAAGCTCAACAAGACCCCGGCCTTCATCATCAACCAGTTCGGCTTCACCAAGGACAATGTCGACGAGCGGATCAAGGCGACCGGCCCGCTGACGCTGACCTACACGATCGGCGAGTCCATCGCGCCGTCCTTCGTGCTGTATTGCCTCTCCGCCAATGTCGGCTCCGTGGTGGAGAAGGCGGTGGTGATGTCGCATGACGTCAACGGCGACATGGGCAATGAGTGGATGAAGTCCAACAGCGCCGGCTCCGGCCCCTTCGTGGTGCGCTCGTGGAAGGCTTCCGAGAGCGTGATTCTCGACGCCAACCCGAACTCGCCGCTGAAGCCGAAGATCCGCCGCGCGATCATGAAGCACATCCCCGACCCCTCGGCGCAGATGCTGCAGTTGAAGCAGGGCGATATCGACATCGCGCGCAACCTGCTGCCGGATCAGCTGAAATCCGCCATCGCCGACAAGACGCTGCAAACCAGCACGGCGCCGCGCAGCTACGTCATGTACACCTGCATGAACCAGAACCACCCGATGCTGTCCAAGCCGCAGGTGCGCCAAGCCATCAAGTGGGCGATCGACTACGAGGGCATCCACGCGAACATCGTGTCCACCACCCATGTGGTGCAGGAATCCTTCATCCCGCAGGGCGTGCTGGGCTCGATCAACGACCGCCCGTTCAAGAAGGACATCGCCAAGGCGAAGGCGCTGATGGCCGAGGCCGGGCTTGCCGGCGGGTTCGAGATCACGCTCGACCATTCCAACGTGCAGCCGGTGCCCGACATCGCGCAGACCATCCAGGCCAACCTCGCTGAAATCGGCATCAAGGCGACGCTGGTGGCCGGTGAAGGCCGCCAGGTGATCACCAAGTATCGCGCCCGCCAGCACCAGCTGCTGATCCAGGCCTGGGGCATCGATTATTTCGACCCGCATTCCAACGCCGAGACCTTCTGCGTCAACGTCGACAACTCCGACGGCGCGCGCAGCAAGACGCTGGCCTGGCGCAACTCCTGGCAGGATGCCGACCTGACGCAGCGGGCGCTGGCCGCGGTGAAGGAGACCGACACCAAGAAGCGCGCCGAGATGTATGCGCAGATGCAGCGTGACCACCATCAGCGCGGCCCCTTCGCGCTGATGTTCCAGAGCGTCGAAATCGCGGTGATGCGCAAGAACCTGGCCAATTTCGCGGTGGCGCCGATGTATTCGCGCACCCGCTTCGATACCGCCGCCAAGACCTGAGCGGCAGCGCATGGCCGCTGGCGGCGCGCGAAAGCTGGCGGCGACGGCCGCCAGCGTTCCCATCACGCTGTTCGGGTTGGTGCTTGTCACCTTCCTGATCGGCCGGGTGATGCCGATCGACCCGGTGCTGGCGATCGTGGGTGACCGGGCGCCGGCCGATGTGGTGGCCGCCACGCGGCTGGAACTCGGGCTCGACTTGCCGCTCTACATGCAGTTCTGGATCTACCTCGGCAAACTCGCGGTGGGCGATCTCGGCCGCTCGGTGATGACCAGCCACACCGTGTGGGATGACATCAAGCGCTTCTTCCCCGCCACGATGGAATTGGCGACGGTGGCAATCATCATCGCCTCCGCCATCGGCATCCCCGTGGGCGTGCTGGCCGCGGTGAAGCAGGGCTCGCGGTTTGACCATGCGGTGCGGGTGATCTGCCTCGCCGGGCACTCGTTGCCGACCTTCGTGCTGGCGCTGATTTCGCTGCTGGTGTTCTACGCCACCCTGCATCTGGTACCCGGCCCCGGGCGGCAGGACGTGGTGTTTGACGAGATGGTGCCGGTGATCACCAACTTCCTCACCGTGGACGCAGTGCTGGCCGGCGAGTGGGACGTGTTCTGGGATGCGGTGGCGCATCTGATCCAGCCCGCCGGCGTGCTGGCGTATTTCGGCATGGCCTTCATCGCCCGCATGACGCGCGCCTTCATGCTGGACGCGCTGGCCGGCGAATACATCATCACCGCGCGGGCCAAGGGGCTTTCGACGGCGCGGGTGATCTGGAAACACGCCTTCGGCAATATCGCGGTGCGGCTGGTGACCATCCTGGCGCTCTCCTATGCCGGGCTGCTGGAGGGTGCGGTGGTGACCGAGACGGTATTTTCCTGGCCGGGGCTCGGCCAATATCTGACGATTTCGCTGCTCAACGCCGACATGAACGCGGTGCTGGGGGCGACGCTGGTGGTGGGGGTGACCTACCTCGCCTTCAACCTGCTGGCCGATCTGCTCTACAAACTTCTCGATCCGCGCGTTCAATGAGCGCGACCACCGGACAATCCTGGCGGGACTGGCTGCTGACCGATACGCCGGCCTCGCGGAGGCAGGCGGCCTGGGGTGAGCGCTACCGGCTGTGGTGCAGCTTTCGCTCCAATGGGTTGGCGATGATCGGCCTCGTCGTCGCGCTCGCGATGGTAGTGCTCTCGCTGTCGGCCCCGCTGCTTGCCAGTTATGATCCAGGCACCCAGGAACTCGCCAACCGCCTCGCCCGGCCCTCGGCGGCGCATTGGCTGGGCACTGACGAACTGGGCCGCGACGTGTGGTCGCGCATTCTCTATGGCGGTCGGGTGACGCTCGGGATGGTGGTGGCCGTGGTGGCGCTGGTGGCGCCGCTGGGTCTCGCGATCGGCTGCATCGCCGGCTATTTCGGCGGGTTCGCCGATCGCGCGCTGATGCGGGTGACGGACGTGTTCCTCGCCTTTCCCCGGCTGATCCTGGCGCTGGCCTTCGTTGCCGCGATCAAGCCCGGCATCACCTCGGCCATTTTCGCCATCGTGCTGACGGCCTGGCCGCCCTATGCGCGCCTCGCGCGCGCCGAGACGATGACCATCCGCAATACCGATTTCATCGCCGCCGTGCGGCTCACCGGCGCCTCGCCGGCGCGGATCATCCTGCGCCATGTGGTGCCGCTGTGCCTCGGCTCGCTGGTGGTGCGGGTGACGCTCGACATGAGCTCCATCATCCTCACCGCCGCTGCGCTCGGGTTCCTCGGCATGGGCGCCCAGCCGCCCTCGCCGGAATGGGGCGCGATGATCGCGACCGCGCGACGCTTCATCCTGGAGCAGTGGTGGGTGCCGACTATCCCCGGGATCGCGATTTTTGTGGCGTCGCTGGCCTTCAATCTCCTCGGGGATGGGTTGCGCGATGTGTTGGATCCGAAGCAGCGATGATGAAGGCAAGAGAAGCTTGTTCTTTTTGTGAACAAAAAGAACCAGAAAAACTTTTTGGAACTTTGTTGCCGTTGGCTTGCCCTCTCGGGATGGTTGGGAGCGGGACAAGCCAAGTGGATAAAAGTTTTTTGCTTCTTTTTTTCAAAAATGAAGCCCTTTAATGCGCGTCGAAATCCAGAACCTCACAATCGCCTTCCCGACCGCGACTGGTATCAGCCATGCCGTGCGCGGCGTCTCGCTTGATCTCGGCACCGAGAAACTCGGCATCGTCGGTGAATCCGGCTCCGGCAAGTCACTCACCGCGCGCTCCATCCTCAAGTTGCTGCCGCGCTCGGCGCGGATTACCGCCGATAAGCTGAGCTTCGATGGCATTGACGTGCTGACCGCCAATGAGAGTGCCATGCGCGCCATCCGCGGCAGGCGCGCCGGGCTGATCCTGCAGGACCCCAAGTATTCGCTGAATCCGGTGATGACGGCCGGCGCACAGATCGCGGAATCCTGGCGCATGCACCGCAAGGGCGGGGCACGGGAGGCGCGCGCGGCGGCGATTGATCTGCTGGCCCAGGTGAAAATCAACGATCCCGGCCGGGTGTTTGACGCCTATCCGCATGAGCTGTCCGGCGGGATGGGGCAGCGGGTGATGATCGCCATGATGCTGGCGCCCGACCCCGAGTTGCTGATCGCCGACGAGCCGACCTCGGCGCTCGATGCCACGGTACAGGCGGAGATCCTGCGGTTGATGGAGGATTTGGTGGCGCGGCGTGGCATGTCGCTCATCCTGATCAGCCACGATCTGCCGCTGGTCTCGCATTTCTGCGACCGGGTGGCGGTGATGTATGCCGGGCGTATCGTCGAGCAGTTGGGCGCCGGTGAGTTGGCCCAGGCCAAGCATCCCTATACCCGCGGCTTGCTCGACTGCATGCCGGCGCTCTCCCAGCCCAAGCCGCGCCTGCCGGTGATGACGCGTGATCCGGCGTGGCTGGCATGATCAAGATCGAGAACCTGCACGTGCATTTCGGCGCGGTGCATGCGGTGAGGGGCGTGTCCTTCAATGTGCCGGCCGGGGCGTCCTTCGGCATCGTCGGCGAATCCGGCTCCGGCAAGTCCACCGTGCTGCGCGCGCTCTCGGGGCTCAATGACGACTGGACCGGGAGCATGCGCATCAAGGGCACCCAGCTCGCGCCCCGCCGCGGCAAGGATTTCTTCCGCCGGGTGCAGATGGTGTTCCAGGACCCCTATGGCTCGCTGCATCCGCGCCAGACCGTCGATCGCGCGCTGTCCGAGCCGCTCGAGGTGCACGGGATGGACCAGCATGAGCGGCGTATCCTGCAAGCGCTGTCGGAAGTGGCGCTGCCGCCCTCGGTGCGGTTCCGCTATCCGCACCAGCTCTCCGGCGGCCAGCGGCAGCGGGTGGCGATCGCGCGTGCGCTGATGGCGGAGCCCGAGGTGTTGCTGCTCGATGAGCCGACCTCGGCGCTGGACGTATCGGTGCAGGCGGAGGTGCTGAACCTGCTGGCTGATTTGCAGGAGCGGCGCGGCCTCACCTATTTGCTCGTCAGCCACAACCTCGCGGTGGTGGCGCATCTCTGCCCGATGGTCGGCGTGATGCAGGGTGGCGAGATGGTGGAGACGGTCAGCCGCGAGGACCTGCGCGCCGGGCGCACCGTGCATCCCCACACCACCGAATTGCGCCGGTTGAGCACCGAGCTCGAGGAGGCCTGAGATGGTGGCGGGCAACCGCAAATTCACCGAGATGGTGCGGGCGCGCGACGGCATCGGCCTCGCGACCGACATTTATCTGCCGGATGGGGCCGGCCGCTTCCCGGTGATCCTGGAGCGGACGCCCTATGGGCGGGACCTGGTGAGCCGCAGCGAGCGCACGGCCGCTGACCCGACGCCGATCTCGCGCGCCGATCTCGCCGCTTTTTTCACCGCGCATGGCTATGCCGTGGTGTTCCAGGACAATCGCGGCCGCCACGGCTCCGAGGGCGTGTTCGTCAAATACCTCTCGGACGGCGAGGACGGCTACGACTGCTGCGCCTGGATCGTGGCCCAAGCGTGGTGCGACGGGCGCATCTGCACCATGGGCCTTTCCTACGCCGCCCATACCCAGGGCGCGCTCGGCTGCCTCGACGCCCCGGGGGTGGTGGCGCAGGTGCTCGACAGCGGCGGATTCGCCGATTCCTGGCGTGGCGGCATTCGCCAATGGGGCGCCTTCGAGCTGAAGCAGGCGACCTGGGCGCATAAGCAGGCCATCCTCTCGCCGGAAGCACTGGCCGACCCGGTGATGAAGGCAGCGCTGGAAGCCGAGGACATCGCCGACTGGTTCACTCGTATGCCCTGGCAGCCCGGCCATTCGCCGCTGCGGCACCATCCCGCCTATGAGGCGTACCTGTTCGAGCAATGGCGCCACGGCACGTTCGACGCGTTTTGGCAGCAGGTCGGCATCTGGGCGGAGGGGTTCCACCACCGCTACAGCATGGCGGATTGCGTGCATATGTCGTCCTGGTACGACGTGTATCCGCTGACCGCGACGGCGAATTACCTCGGGTTGGGCAAGGCCGGGCGCGGGAAGCAGCGCCTCATTCTTGGCCCCTGGACCCATGGCGACCGGAGCGACACGGTGTTCGGCGACGTCGATTTCGGGGCCGACGCGGCGATCGACTCCTGGGCCGGTGACTGGCGGCAGTATCGGCTGCGGCATTTCGACAGCGTGATCAAAGGGATCGCCAACCCCGAGCCCAAGGTGCGGCTGTTCATGATGGGCGGCGGCTCCGGCCGCAAGACGCCGGCGGGGCATCTCGCGCATGGCGGCCACTGGCTGCGCTTTGCCGACTGGCCGCCGCCGGAGGCGGTGGCGACGGCTTATCACCTGCATCCCGAGGGGTTGCTCGCCACGGCTACCCCTGCTGAGGATGCCGAGCCGGTTTCCTATGATTTCGACCCCGCCCACCCCGTGCCCACCATCGGGGGCGCGTTGACGAGCCTGGAGCCGGTGGCCTCGGGCGGCGCCTGGAACCAAGTGGAGGGGCCGGAGTTCTTCGGCTGCAAAGCGCCCTTCCTGCCGCTGGCCTCGCGGCCCGACGTGCTGGCGTTCCAGACGCCGCCGCTCGCCGCCCCCTTGCGCGTCGCCGGCCCGTTGACCGCGACGTTGTGGGTGGCGACCGACGCGCCGGACACTGATTTCACCGCGAAGCTGCTCGATATCTATCCGGCCTCGGCCGATTATCCGCAGGGCTACGCGCTGCTGCTGGCCGATGGCATCTGCCGGCTGCGCTACGCCGAAGACCCCGCCCGGCCGCGCCTGCGCAAGCCTGGCGAGGTGGTGAAGATCACCGTCACGCTGTTCCCCACCGCCAATTTGTTCATGCCCGGCCACCGCATCCGGCTCGACATTTCCTCGTCCAACTTCCCGAAATTCGACGTGAACCCCAACACCGGGGAGCCCGAGGGTGCCGCCCGGCGCAAGCGGGTGGCGGTGAATACGGTGTTCATGGACGCGCGCCGGCCGAGCCACGTGACGCTGGCGGTGTTGCCGGGGTGAGTGGGGCTGTGATACTGTGAGACTATGAAGAACATCACAGTTTCTGTGGACGATGAGACGTACCGCCGGGCGCGCATCCGTGCGGCGGAGGCGGATACCTCGGTGTCGGCACTGGTGAAGAAGTTTCTGAATGAGCTGGCGCAGCAGGAGACCAAAGAGGAAAAGGCGGCACGCTTCGAGCGGCTGTTCCAATTGGAACAGGAGATTCGCAAGACGATCACTAATTTCAATGGCGGCGATCGCCTGAGCCGCGACGAGATCCACGAACGCGGTGCCGGCTGACGCGGAGTGCGCTTCGTCGACACGAACGTCCTTCTCTACTCCGTCAGCGTGGCCACTGCTGATCACGAGAAGCGATCCCGCGCGCTTGCTCTGCTGCGCTCCGTTGACCTTGCGGTCTCCGTCCAGGTCCTGCAGGAGTTCTATGTCCAGGCAACCCGGGCGTCACGGCGCGATCCGCTGACACATGCACAAGCGCGCGGGCTCATCGACCTGTGGACGCGGTTCCCGACCCAGCCGATGACTGTGGAAATCCTGACAGACGCGCTCGACATCCGCGCCCGCCACGGCTTTTCCTACTGGGACAGCGCCATCCTCGCCGCCGCCCTGGCGCTTGGGTGCGATACCTTGCTGACCGAAGATCTCAGCCATGGCCAGCGGATCGACGGCCTGACCATCAGCAATCCCTTCCTCTGACCCGGACACGCCCGATGCCCCAGCCCGACCATATCTCCGCCCTCGGCGTGCCGGATGCCGACACGCTCGATGACGATCTCAAGGCGATCTGGGCCAAATGCGTGGAGAAGCTGGGCTTCGTGCCCAATGTCTACCAGACCTACAGCAAGAAGCCGCAGCGGCTGCGCCATTTCATGGCGATGTACAACGACATCATGCTGGCGCAATCCGGCCTTTCCAAGCTGGAGCGCGAGATGGTCGCCGTCGTCGTCTCCTCGGCGAACCGCTGCTATTATTGTCTGGTCGCCCATGGCGCCGCGGTGCGGCAGCTCTCGGGGGACCCGGAACTCGGGGAGATGATGGCGCTCAACTACCGGGTGACGAAGCTCGACGCGCGGCAGCGCGCGATGTTGGATTTCGCCTGGAAGATGACGACCACGCCGTTTCTGGTCGATGATGCCGACCGTGACCAGCTGCGCGGGCTTGGGCTCAGCGAGGAGGATCTGTTCGACCTCGCGGAGACTGTGGCCTTCTTCAACCTCTCGAACCGCATGGCCTCGGCCAGCGACATGATGCCGAACCGCGAGTACCATGCCGCGGCGCGCTCAGCCCGGGACGTCGCGCCGGCGCCGAAGCCGGCAGCCGCACCCGCTCCGGTTCCGGCCGCCGCGACGCCGAAGGTGATGAAGAAGGTGCCGGCGAAGCCCGGGGTTAAACGTTGAAGCGGAACAGCAGAACGTCGCCGTCGCGCACCACGTATTCCTTGCCTTCGACCCGCATCTTCCCCGCCTCCTTGGCGCCGACGTCCCCCTTGAAGGCGACATAGTCGTCATAGGCGATGGTTTCGCAGGCGATGAAGCCGCGCTCGAAATCGTTGTGGATCACCGCGGCCGCCTGGGGTGCCTTGGTGCCGCGCACGATGGTCCAGGCGCGCGCCTCTTTCGGGCCGCAGGTGAAATAGGTGATGAGGCCGAGCAGCGTGTAGCCGGCGCGGATCACCCGATCGAGGCCGCTATCGGCGAGGCCGAGCCCGTCGAGGAACTCGGTGCGGTCCTCCGCCGGAAGCTGCGCCACCTCGGCCTCGATGGCCGCCGACACCACCACGTATTGCGCGCCCTCGGCGGCCGCGCGGGCGGCGACGCGTTCGGAAAACGCGTTGCCGGTGGCGGCCGAGCTTTCCTCGACGTTGCAGACATAGAGGACGGGCTTGCTGGTGAGCAGTTGCAGGCGGCGCACCGCCTCCGCTTCGCCAGCGGGAATCGCGGTGCGGGCCGGGCGGCCCTCCTGCAACGCCGCGACGATCGGCTCCATCAGCGCGACCTGGGCGATGCTCTCCTTGTCGCCGCCGCGCGCCTTCTTCTGCGCCGCGTAGAGGCGCTTCTCCAGGCTGTCGAGATCGGCGAGCATCAGCTCGGTCTCGACCGTCTCGGCGTCACGGATCGGGTCGACGCTGCCCTCGACATGCGTCACGTCGCTGTCCTCGAAGCAGCGCAGGACGTGGACGATGGCATCGACCTCGCGGATATTGGCGAGGAACTGGTTGCCGAGGCCCTCGCCCTTGGAGGCGCCGCGCACCAGGCCGGCGATATCGACGAATTCGAGGCTGGTCGGCACCGTCTTTTGGCTTTTGCCGATCTTGGTCAGCATCTCCAGCCGCGGGTCAGGCACCGCGACGCGGCCGACATTGGGCTCGATGGTGCAGAAGGGGTAGTTCGCCGCCTGGGCGGCAACCGTCGCCGTCAGCGCGTTGAACAGGGTGGATTTGCCGACATTGGGCAGGCCGACGATGCCGCAGTTGAAACCCATCTATTTGACTTCCTGTGTGAGAAGCGCCACGCGCGTCATGAAATCCTCAGGCTTGCCGCCCGCCAGCAGCGGCGCCGCGGCCCCCACCGCATCGAGCAGGGCCACCAGCCAATCGCGGTCCACCTTGGCGAAATCGCCCAGCACGTGCCCGGTGACCCGCGCCTTGTCGCCGGGATGGCCGATGCCGAGCCGTACGCGCCAGTAATCGGGGGTGCCGAGATGGCGGTCCATGCTGCGCAACCCGTTATGCCCCGCCGCCCCGCCGCCCTTCTTCACCCGGACCTTGCCGGGCGCCAGATCAAGCTCATCGTGGAAGGCAGTGATCGCGTCAGGCGCCAGCTTGAAAAACGCCGTCGCCGCCTGCACGGAGGTGCCGCTCTCATTCATGTAGGTCAGCGGCTTGAGGCCCATCACCTTCACGCCGCCAATCACCCCCTCCGTCACCAATCCCTTGAAGCGCGGGCGCCACGGGCTGAAGCGATGCGTCGCAGCAATCACATCCAGCGCCATGAAGCCAATATTATGCCGCTGCCGCGCCATCTGCGGCTCGGGATTGCCCAGTCCAACCCATAGCAGCATGGCAATGCCTCCCATCACGGGCCGCTCCGCAGACGACGTCATTCCCGGACGCGGACTCCGGTGACATATCCAAGAAGCAAGGCGAGGGGGCGCTGCCCCCTCGACCCCCGCCAGGTGCCGAGCACCTGGACCTCATGCATTTGAAGGAATGGTTTGGAATGAGGGAGGGGGCCAACCCAGTGGTTGCAACCGCGGAGTAGGCCCCCTCCCTCATTCCAAACCCGCTTAAACGGATGCGGGTCTGGGGGCTCAGCCCCCAGTGGGGTCCAGGGGCAGAGCCCCTGGCCTTCCTTCCCGGGACACGTCCCGGAACCCGCGCTCCGGGGATTACTTCTTCTTCGGCGCGGCCTTGGCGGGGGCCTTGGCAGGTGCCTTGCCGGCAGCCGCGGCGGCTTCGGCCGGGGCTTCGGCGCTCTTGGTCGGCGGCGCGATGGTGGCGATCACGAAATCGCGGTCACCGATGGTCGGGCGGATGCCGTCCGTGCCTTTGAGGTTGGACCAGCGCACGTTGTCGTTGATGTCGAGCGCGGCGAGGTCGGCATCGAAATGCGCCGGGACGTTCTCGGGGTCGCAGAGGCATTCCACGGAGTGGCGCACCACGTTGAGCACGCCGCCGCGCTTGAGGCCGATGGAGGTGGTGTCGTTATGGAACACCACGGCGACGGCCACGCGGATGCGCTCGCCGGGGGCGAGGCGCTGGAAATCCACGTGCTCGGGCTGGTCGGTGACGGGGTGGAACTGCACGTCGCGGAACAGCGCGCGGATGTTCTCGCCACCGACGGCGATCTCGTACAAGCGCGAGCGCCAGCCACTCTGATGGAGTTCACGCATCACGGCGCGCGGGTCGAGCGCGATAAGGGTGGGTGCCTGCTTGGCACCGTAGATCACGGCGGGCACTTTGCCCTGCCGGCGAGTCGCACGTGCTGCCCCCTTACCTGCACGCTCGCGCGCCTCGGCCTCGATGGTCACGAAATTGGCCATGGTTCGCTCCTAATACTGTAAACGCCGGCCTCCAGGGGTGCCGACGCTGGGGCGATATAGCGGCGCCCTCCGCCGAGCGCAAACAGCTTGACGCCGGGGCTGGCATGCGCCCTCGATACGAGACGCAACGGAGCGGCGGCAGGGATGTTCAGCAGCGACGCATGGCCGATCCTGCTGGGCGGCTGGGTGCTTGGCATTATCGGGTTTTATCGCGCCAATCGCGCGTTGAAGGAGGTTGCCGCGTTGCGCGAGATGCTGCGCGCGGCGACCGCAACGCCCGCTCCGGCGCCTGAGCCAGAGGCGCAATCGCCCTGGGTGGCGGTAGCGCCGCCCGAGCCTGAACCGGCGGCCGCCCCGCCTGAGCCGCCGCCGGTGCGCGGCGACGTCGAGGCGGTGCTGACGCAGCGTTGGGGGATTTGGCTCGGCGCCGTCGCGCTGTTGTTGGCCGGCGTGTTCCTGGTGCGTTACGCGGCGGAGCAGGGGGTGCTCGGCCCGGCCGGGCGGTGCCTTGCGGGTGGGCTGCTGGGCGCCCTGCTGCTGGCTGCGGCCGAATATGCGCGGCGCCGGCCGCCGCCGATCCTCGCTGGGCGTTTCGCGGCGGACCAGGTGCCCGGTGCGCTGGCGGCCGGTGGCGCTGCGGTGCTGTTCGCCGCCGCCTGGGGGGCGGGGAGTTTCTATGGCTTGGTGCCGCCCGCGCTTGGCTTCGCGCTGATGGCCCTCGCCGCGTTGGCCGGACTGGCTGCGGCATTACGCTTCGGGCCATTGGCGGCGGCGGTTGGCATTGCCGGTGCGTTTGCGACCCCGGCGCTGGTGGCATCCGCCGCCCCTTCGGCGGCGCTCCTGTTCGCCTATCTGCTGGCGGTGACGGCGGCGGCGCTGGCGGCGATGCGGTGGACGGCGTGGACCTGGCTCGGCTGGGCGGCGGCCGCGGGCGGTACAGTGTGGCTGCTGATTTCTGTCAGCTTCCACCCCGTGGGCCTCGATGCCTG
>CAIPLM010000131.1 GCA_903865895.1 uncultured Rhodospirillales bacterium
CTGCCACCTCCCCCTCACGCCGCACCCGGAGCCCGCCGCATGACCGACATCATTCTGCTCGAAGGCGGCACCGGCCAGGAGTTGCTCAACCGCTCCGCCAACAAGGCGCCGCGCCATTGGTCGGCCGAGTATCTGCTCACCGAGCCCGACCTCGTGCGCGCCGTGCATCGCGACTACATCCTTGCCGGCGCCCGGGTGATCACCATCAACGCCTATTCCGCCAGCTTCACCCGCATGATGCTGCTCGGCGAGGCCGACCGGGTGCCGGAGTTGCAGCGCCTTGCCTGTGACCTCGCGCGTGCCGCCCGTGACGATGCGGGAGAAGCCGGCCACGGCGTCGCCATTGCCGGATGCCTGCCACCGCTGAACGGCACCTACCGCCCCGATCGCGTTCGCCAGTTCGAGGAGAACCTGGCGGAGTATCGCCGGCTCGCTGCTCTTCAGGCCCCCTATGTCGACCTGTTCCGCTGCGAAACGCTCTCCACGGCCGACGAGGGCCGCGCGGCGGCGATGGCGGCGGCGGAGACCGGCCGGCCGGTCTGGGTCAGTTGGACGCTCGATGACGCCGGCGGCACCGCGCTGCGCTCGGGCGAAACCATCTCCCAGGCTCATCAGGCGCTTGCGGGCATTCCCGTCACCGCCGTGCTGGCCAACTGCACCGCCCCGGAGGCGATCAGCGCCGCCATGGCCGAACTCGTCGCCACCGGCCTGCCAACCGGCGGCTATGCCAACGGCTTCATGCCGATCCCCAAGAGTTTCCTGCCCGGCAAGACCCTGGACCAGGTCGCCGTCCGGCAGGATCTTGATCCCGCCGCCTATGCGAAGTTCGCGATGGCATGGGTCGCCGCAGGTGCCACTATCGTTGGCGGATGCTGCGAGACGGGGCCGGCGCATATCGCCCGCCTCCGCTCTGACCTGATAGCCGCCGGCCATACCCTCGTCGCCGTACCTGGGATCTAGCCGCGCCTTGGGGCCGCAGCCGGACAGTCAATCCAGCGTCACCCGGTAGCGCGCCAAAGCCAGGGTGCCGACCAAAGCGAGCAGCAGGAGAAGGGCGGCGAGTTCGGCGGCGATGTCGGGCAGGCCGGCGCCTTTCAGCATGACGGCGCGGACGACGCGCAGGAAATGGGTGGCTGGGAGGGTCTCGCCGATCAGCTGGGCCCAGGCGGGCATGCCGCGGAAAGGGAAGGCGAAGCCGGAGAGCAGGATGGAGGGCATGAGGAAGAAGAAGGACATCTGCATCGCCTGCAACTGGTTGCGCGCGACGGTGGAGAAGGTGAAGCCGATGGCGAGGTTGACGGTGATGAAGAGCAGGGTGGCCGCGGACAGCAGGGCGAGGCTGCCGGCCATCGGCACGTCGAACAGCAGTTTCGCCGCGCCGAGGACGACCGCGACCTGGACGGCGCCGATGGCGATGTAGGGGGCGATTTTGCCGAGCATCACCTCGATGGGGCGGATCGGCATGGCGAGCAGGTTTTCCATCGTACCGCGCTCGTATTCGCGGGTGACGGCCAGGGCGGTCATCATCACCATCGTCATGGTGAGGATCACCGCGAGGAGGCCGGGGACGACGTTGTCGCGCGTGCTGCCTTCGGGGTTGTAGCGGCGGTGGAGGACGACCTCGACCGGGCCGGGCTTGGGGGCGAGGCTGGCGAGGGGGCCGGTGAGTTCGCGGGCCAGGGCCTGGGCGATGGCGGGCTCGACGGCGGCGAGCGCATTGCCGGTGGTGGTGGGGTCGGTCGCGTCGGCCTCGACGGCGATTTGCGCGCGTTCGTGGCGGATGATCCGGCGGGTGAAATCGGCGGGGATGGAGATGACGAACTGCACCTCGCCTTGTTGCAGCATGGCGTCGGCCTCGGCCTCGCTGGTGGCGCTGCGGGTGATGGCGAAGTAGCCGGTGTTGGCGAGGGCGGCGGTGATGGCGCGGGGCATGCTGCCGTGGTCGGCGGCGAGGAGGGCGGTGGGGAGGCCCTTGGGGTCGTTATCGATGGCGTAGCCGAACAGGATGAGCTGCATGATCGGCATGCCGAACATCATCGCGAAGGTGAGTTTGTCGCGGCGGAGTTGCAGCACCTCCTTGCGGATGATGGCGAGCAGGCGGCGCAGCATGGCTCAGCCCTGGTCCGCGTTGTCGGGCACCTGGCGCATCAGGTGGATGAAGACGTCCTCCAGCGTGGGTTCGGCTTCCTGCCAGGTGATGCCGGGTGTGGCGCGGAGGGGGGCGATGGCGGCGGCGAGGGCGGTGGGGTCCGGACCGCAGACGTGCAGGCTCGCGCCGAAAGCGGCGGCGGCGGTGACGCCTGGGGCATCGCGCAGCTTGGGGGCCAGACGATCGGCGCCCTCGCCGGTGGCGACGAAGGCGGCGAGGCCGGAGGTGGCGATCACCTCGGCGGCGGAGCCCCGGGCCAGCAGCTTGCCGTAGGCGATGTAGGCGATCTCGTGGCAGCGCTCGGCCTCGTCCATGTAGTGGGTGGAGACCAGGACGGTGATGCCGGTGGCGGCCAGCGCGTGGATCTCGTCCCAGAAATCGCGGCGGGCCTTGGGGTCGACGCCGGCGGTGGGTTCGTCGAGCAGGAGGAGGCGGGGCTGGTGCAGCACGCATGCGGCCAGCGCGAGGCGCTGCTTCCAGCCGCCGGAGAGGGCGCCGGCGAGTTGGTGCTGGCGGGCGGTGAGGCCGAGGCGATCGAGGGCGGCGTCGACGCGCGGGCGGAGGTTGGCGATGCCGTGGATGTCGCCGGCGAATTCGAGGTTTTCGCGGATGGTGAGGTCTTCGTAGAGGCCGAATTTCTGCGTCATGTAGCCGGTCTGCCGCTTGATGGCGGCGCGGCCGGCGATGAGGTCCTCGCCGAGGCAGGTGCCGCTGCCGGCATCGGGGGTCAGCAGGCCGCAGATGAGGCGGAGCGTGGTGGTTTTGCCGGAGCCGTTGGGGCCGAGGAAGCCGCAGACGCGGCCGGGCATCACGGTGAGATCGACATGGTCGACCACGGTGCGCCGCCCGTAGCGCTTGACCAGGCCGCGCACGGCGATCGCCGGGGTCATTTGAGCGGGGCGACTTCCACGGGGAGGCCGATGGGCAGGGTGCGGCCATCCGGCAGCGCGGCTTCGACGAGATGGACCAGCTTATGACGGGCCGTGCGCGAATAGATCACCGGGGGGGTGAACTCGGCGCGTGGGGCGACGTAGGTGATGGTGGCGGCAAGGCCGGAGGGGCAGCCGTCGCAGGTGAAGGTGATGCGGGCGCCCGGTTTGGCGCGGCCGAGGTCCGGCTCGCCGATGAAGAAGCGGAGTTTCACCTTGCCGGGTGCCAAAAGCGCCGCGACGGGCTGGCCGGATGCCACCCATTCGCCGGCATCGAAGAACACGTCCTCGACCAGGGCGTCGGCGGGGGCGGTGGGGGAGAGGTCCTCCAGATGGGTGCGGGCGGCGGCGAGGCTGGCTTCGGCGCCGATCACCCGCGCCTCGGCGGCCTGGATTTCGTGAGGGCGCGCCGCGAGATCGCCGGCGGCCTCCTGCGCCTGGAGCTGCGCCACCCGGGCGCGGAGCTGGTCCACCTGGGAGGTGTTGAGGTCAAGCTGCGAGCGGGGGGCGGCGCCGGTGGTGACGAGCTGGCGGGTGCGGGCGAGGTCCTTCTCGGCGAGCGCCAGGGCGGCCTCGGATTCACGGCGCTGGGCGCGGATCACCTCCTGCTCTTCGGCGCGCTTGCCGGTGAGCAGGTTCGCTTGCTGCGCCCGCGCCTCGGCCAGCGCCGCCGCCGAGCGGGCGAGTTCGGCGCGGGCGGCGGCGGGGTCGAGCCGGAAGACGATGTCGCCCTTGCGCAGGCTGGCACCGCGCTGCGCAGCGCGTTCGACCAAGCGTCCGGCGGCGGGGGCGGAGATATAAAGCGTCTCGCCCTCGACATAGCCGAGATAGGCGGGCGCCTCGGCGGCGGCCCCGAGCAGGGGCCACCACGCACTCCGCAAAACAACGGCGGCCAGCACGGCGAACCCGGCCAGCAGCGCCAGGGCACGGGCAATCATCGGACGGACGGGAGGAGGATCGGCGTCATGCCGGGATTGCGCGCCATGACCGGCGAAAAATCAACCCAGCGCCTGGCTGATCAGCGAATAGCGCCGCGCCGCGCCCGTTGCCTTCCAGGTGCCCCGCCGCATCGGGGTGACGCGATCGACGCAGGACAGGCCGGCCGCAATGAGTTGGTCGACCAGCTCCGGCGCGGGCCCCACTACGTCGATCCGCACGAACGCACCGGGGGTGCCGAGGTGGCCCACCATCGCCGCCGCATCGGCCTCGCTCTGCGCCACGATCGGCCCGATCACCACGCCACGGCCGAAGGGGCGGCAGATCGCGAAGCCAGCGATGCCGCCCTCCCGCGCGATCACCACCGCCCGCCCGGCGGCCAGCACGGCCCCCATCGCCGCCCGTTCCGCACCAAAAGATGCCGCATCGAGCGCGATCATCGCCGCCCAATCCGTCGGTTTGGCCTCCCGCAGCCCCGCCACGGCGACAGGGATACGGGTGAAGGCGCCCTGATACTGCGCCACCTCGCCGTCCTCAGCGAAACCGAGCGCGCGGTAGAGTGGCGCTCCAGCGGTGGTGGCATTGAGCAGAATGGCGCGATCGGCGATCTCCTCCAGCACGGCGGCCATCAACGCCTTGCCGATCCCCCTGCCCTGCCGATCATCCGCGACGATCACCATGCCAAGCGTCGCGTGATCCGCCCCACACGGAAACCACAGCGCGGTGCCGGCGAAACCCCGGTCGTCCCGCACGACGAAGCCGCGGCCGAGCGCCAGCATCGCCGCCCAGTCCTCCCGCCGATGCGGCCAGCGCAAGGCCTGGGTCAGCCCATGCGCGCCATCGAGATCGCCCTCGGTGAAGCGCTCCAACCTCATCCGAGCGCGCCGGATGCGCGCAGTGCCGCGATCTCCTCCGGGCCGAACCCGGCCTGGCGCAGCACCTCCTCCGTGTGCTCGCCTACCCGTGGCGGCGGACGATCAAGCCCGCCGTTGCCGCCCTCGCGCAGCTTGAAGGCCGGGCCGGTGAGGCGCAGCGGGCCGAACTCGCTCTGCACGGTCTGCACGATATCGCGATGGGCGAGCTGGGGATGGGTGAGGATCTCGTCGACCCCCCATACCCGGGCGCAGGGAATATCGGCGGCCTTCAGCTTGGCCTCCCACGCCACCGCGCTGTCGGTCTGCAACGCCGCCTCGATCACCGCCTTCATCGCCGCCGCGTTCTGCATGCGCACGAACCAGTCGGCGAAGCGGGGATCGTCGAACACGTCCTCCCGCCCGAGGGTGGTGAACAAGATGCGATACTGCTTCTCCGTCAACACCGCGAGCAGGATGAACCCGTCGCGCCCCTTGAACAGATCGGCCGTCGGCTTGCGCGAGGGGGAGAGATTGCCGACGCGCCCCGCGACCTCGCCAGTGGTGGTGTATTCTGCCACCTGCTGGGCCAGCAGCCCCATCATCGAATCCAGCATCGCCAGATCGACGAACTGGCCGCGCCCGGTATGCGTGCGTTGAAACAGGGCGGTGGCCATCGCATAGGCGCCGTTGATGCCGGTGATCATGTCGGCCGCCGCGAAACCCGCGCGCAAAGGCCCGGTCTCCTCGGTGCCGGTCATCGACATCAGGCCGCTCATCGCCTGGATCATGCCGTCATAAGAGGGGGTACCGCGCTCCGGCCCATCCTGCCCGAAGCCGGACATGGCGCAGTAGATCAGCCGCGGGTTGATCGCCGAAAGCTGCTTCCAGCCGATGCCGAGCCGCTCCATCACCCCAGGCCGGAAATTCTCCACCACCACATCGGCCTCGGCAGCGAGCTTCATCACCACCGCGATCGCCTCGGGCTTCTGCAGGTCGAGCGTGATGGAGCGTTTGCCGCCGTTCACCGACATCCAGATCGGCGCCATCTTGCGCTCCGACCACTCGCGCGAGCGGGAGATATTGCGGGTATCCTCGCCGCCTGGCTGCTCCACCTTGATCACCTCGGCGCCCTGCAACGCCAGCTGGAACGAGGCGAAGGGGCCGGCCAGCACGCGGGTGAAGTCAAGAATGCGCACATGCGCGAAAGCACGATCCATCGAAACCCTCCATCCGCCCGGCGGCGATCCGGCCCGGGCTTTGCGCCACCTTGTCCCGCCCGGCGTGCTCCGTCCAGCCGCACGCCCATGGCCCCACCAAGCCCGGCCGCCCCGCCACGCCGCCATGTGCTACATGCAATTGACGCCGCCGGACGGGGCGGCTATCTACCCGCCTCCCGCGCACCTACCGGCGCGGCATGATGGCTGGCGGCGTAGCTCAGCGGTAGAGCAGGGGAATCATAATCCCTTGGTCGGCGGTTCAAATCCGTCCGCCGCTACCGTCTCAACCATCGACCTGTGCAGTGATGCGTGGGCAAATCCCTGACATCGCGTCGGAATTGCATCCGAGCAAAGCAATGCGGTGCGCCGGAGTTGCCGCCGCCGCCAGGCGGGTGGCAGGGGGGAGCGGGCGCGCGTTCAGGCGGGTCACGATCCGATGCTCGAAAAGCGGGCGAAGCGTTCAACGGAAGCGGCAGTCAGGGACAGCACCGGAACTCTGAAGGCAGTGATTGACCAGGATGAGGCGCAGGCGGCACCCCCGAAATCGTGGTTTACCGGCGCAGGCCGCAAGCGCGTGGAGCGGGTTTTCGGCGAACTTCTGGCTAGGCCGGCGGCAAGGATGAAGGCGAGCGACAACATCAGCTGCGCAGGTGGCGCGAGAGTTGACCACCCTGATCGGCCTGCGGGGCAAGCCACTTACGGTGGTGAGCGACAACGGCACGGAGCTGACGTCGTCGGCGATCCTGCGTTGGTCGCAGGAGCAGAGGGTAGTGTGGCAGTGCATCGCGTCGGTCAAGCCGACGCAGAACGCCTTCGCCGGGAGCTTCAACGGCCGGCTGCGGGACGAGTGGCTGAACGAGACATTGTTCACCTCGATGGCCCATGCCCGAACAGTTCGCTCGTCTCGAGCTGCATCAGGCGTTCGGCGGCAAAGCCGATCATTTCGCGCAAGAATGTCGCATCGGAGCCCTTCTCCAAAAGCGCGCGAAGGGCGATCTTGTCGTCGGTCATCGTGGTGGTCCTCGGGTGAGAGTTGCGTCTCGCAACCCAACCCTACCCACGGCCATCGCGATGGCCACTGACTGGCCTACCTACGCCAGACTCTCGACGGTCGCTCCGGCAGGCCAGTCAGCGGCCTCCTACACCACGACCGGGGACACGACCCCCTTCTTGCCGATCACCTGTCCAACCAAGAGCGCTTCATGCCCTGATCTGAGGTAGGTAGCGGCTGTCGCAATTGGGTGATGTGTGTGGGCCTCTGCGACCGCAGGCAGGGGGTATTTCGCTCCCATGTCCTGTCAATGTCCTGTCAGGATGGTCCATGCGAGACTCACGACCTCCCCAAGTGGGAGAAATTATCAATGATTTCAATCGGAAATGTGGTGGGCGCACCAGGGCTCGAACCTGGGACCCGCTGATTAAGAGTCAGCTGCTCTACCAACTGAGCTATGCGCCCTTCCGCGAGCCAAAGGCAGAAGCCATCGGTGCATCGGGGTCGCCCCTATAGCAAGGGGTTTGGGCAGTGTGAAGCCCCACTGGGGAAGAACCTCGCGCGGTCGCGCATAGGTGCTACCCGCAACGGGCCACCCAACGCAAAACAGCCGCCCCCGAGGGAGCGGCTGCTTGGTTCAGGCGCAGAGTGTTGGGGTCAGGCCGCCTTGGCCATGCCCCGCAGCACGTATTGCAGGATGCCGCCGTGGCGGTAGTAGCTGACTTCGTCGAGCGTATCGACGCGGCACAGCACCGGCACCGTGTCCACCGTGCCATTGGCGCGGTGGATGACCAGGCTGAGGTCCATGCGGGGGCTCAGCGCGTCGAGGCCGATTATGTCCAGCGTCTCGTCGCCGGTGATGCCGAGCGTCTTGCGGTCCATCCCGTCCTTGAACGTCAAGGGCAGCACGCCCATGCCGACGAGGTTGGAGCGGTGGATGCGCTCGAAGCTCTCCACGATCACCGCCTTCACGCCCAGCAGCATCGTGCCCTTGGCCGCCCAGTCACGCGAGGAGCCGGTGCCGTATTCCTTGCCGCCAAACACCACCAGCGGCGTGCCGCCCTGCTGGTATTCCATCGCGGCATCATAGATCGAGAGCTGCTTGGTGGCGCCGGCCAGGCGGGTCATGCCGCCTTCCACGCCGTTCAGCATCTCGTTCTTGATGCGGATGTTGGCGAAGGTGCCACGCATCATGATCTCGTGGTTCCCGCGCCGGGCGCCGTAGCTGTTGTAGTCCTTGGCGAGGATCTGCCGCTCGGACAGATACTCCCCGGCGGGGGCCGACTTGCGGATGTTGCCAGCCGGCGAGATGTGGTCGGTGGTGATGCTATCGCCCAGCACCGCGAGGATCTTGGCGCCGCGGATATCCCCGGTCGGCTTCGGCTCCATCGTGATGCCCTCGAAATAGGGCGGGTTCTTCACGTAGGTCGAGGTGTCCGACCAGCCATAGGTGTCCGTCCCGGCGGCAACCGAGATGGCCTGCCACTGCTTCGGCCCCTTGAACACCTCGCCATAGCGCTTGAGGAACTGCGCGCGGGTGAGGTTGGCGGCCACCACGTCGGCGATTTCCTTGTTGGTCGGCCAGATGTCCTTCAGGAACACCGGCTTGCCGTCCTTCGAGGTGCCGATCGGGGCGGTGGTGATGTCCTCGGTGATCTTGCCGAGCAGCGCGTAGGCGACCACGAGGGGCGGCGAGGCGAGGTAGTTGGCGCGCACATTGGCGTGCACCCGGCCCTCGAAGTTGCGGTTGCCCGACAGCACCGAGACGGCCACCAGCTTGTTGTCCTCGATCGCGTCCACGATCGCGTCCTCAAGCGGGCCCGAGTTGCCGATGCAGGTGGTGCAGCCATAGCCGACCGTGTTGAACCCGATCGCGTCGAGATCGGCGGTGAGGCCAGCAGCGTCGAGATACTCGGTCACCACCTGGGAGCCAGGGGCGAGCGACGTCTTCACCCAGGGCTTTGGCGTCAGGCCAAGGGCGCGCGCCTTGCGGGCGACCAGGCCGGCGGCGACCAGCACGTAGGGGTTGGAGGTGTTGGTGCAGGAGGTGATGGCGGCGATCACCACGTCGCCATGGGTCAGCTCGTAGTTCTTGCCCTCCACCTTCGCCTTGGTGCCAAGGTCATTGGCGGCAACGCCGAGGCTCTTGGTCAGCTCGATGTTGAACGCCGAGGTCGCGTCCTTGAGCAGCACGCGGTCCTGCGGGCGCTTCGGCCCGGCGAGCGAGGGCTGCACGCTGGACATGTCGAGCTCGAGCGTGTCGGTGAACACCGGGTCGGGCGTGCTGGCATCGGTCCACATGCCCTGGGCCTGGCAATACTGCTTCACCAGCTCAATGCGGTCAGTATCGCGGCCGGAGAGGTGGAGATAGTCGAGCGTCACCTGATCGACCGGGAAGAAGCCGCAGGTCGCGCCGTATTCCGGGGCCATGTTGGCGATCGTGGCGCGATCGGCCAGCGACATCTCCTGCAGGCCCGGGCCGTAGAACTCGACGAACTTGCCGACCACGCCCTTCTTGCGCAGCATCTGCGTCACCGTCAGCACCAGATCGGTCGCGGTGGCGCCCTCCGGCAGGCGGCCGGTGAGGCGGAAGCCGATCACGTCGGGGATCAGCATGGCGATGGGCTGGCCGAGCATGGCCGCCTCCGCCTCGATACCGCCGACGCCCCAGCCCAGCACGCCCATGCCATTCACCATCGTGGTGTGGCTGTCCGTGCCATAGAGCGTGTCGGGATAGGCGTAGGTGGTGCCGTCAAGATCGGCGGTCCACACGGCTTGCGCGAGGTATTCCAGGTTCACCTGGTGGCAAATGCCGGTGCCCGGGGGAACCACGCGGAAATTATCGAACGCGGTCTGCCCCCAGCGCAGGAAGGTGTAGCGCTCGCCGTTGCGCTCGAACTCGACGTCAACGTTCTTCTGCTCGCTGTCGGCGGTGGCGGAGAAATCCACCATCACGGAGTGGTCGATCACCAGATCGACCGGCACCAGCGGGTTCACCTTGGCCGGGTTGCCGCCGAGGCGGAGAATGCCATCCCGCATGGCCGCGAGATCGACCACCGCGGGCACGCCGGTGAAATCCTGCATCAGGATGCGCGCGGGCTTGAACGGCACTTCCTGCGAGGACGACGCCTTGGCCAGCCAACCGGCGACGGCCTTGGCGTCATCGACGGTATAGGAGCGGCCATCCTCGAAGCGCAGCACGTTCTCCAGCAGCACTTTCAGGCTCACCGGCAGGCGGGAGATGTCGCCAATCGTCTTCGCGGCCTCGGGCAGCGAGAAATAGGTGTAGGTCTTGCCCTGCACGCTCAGCGTGCGAGCGGTCTTCAGGCTGTCCTGACCGACTGACTTCATAATGGGGCCTCCGCAATGGCGCCGCGCGCACGGGAGAATCCCGGCGATGGCAGGGGATATTTGTCTAACGCCGGCGGCTTAAACCATAGTTGCCGCCGCCCGGCAAACGCCGGTGCATTCGGCCGCGCGCGGCCATGGAGGGCACGTGCTGCACGCCGAGGGACTCGCTGCCTTGAGGGGGGAAAGGCTGGTGTTCGAACGCCTGTCCTTCGCCGTCCCCGCCGGCGGCGCGCTGCTGTTGGTGGGGCCGAACGGCTCCGGCAAATCCACCCTGCTGCGCCTGCTCGCCGGCCTGCTGCGCCCCGATGCCGGGCGCCTCACCTGGGGCGGCGAGGACGTTCTGGCCGACCCGCAGGAGCACGCGGCCCGCACCGCCTATCTCGGCCATCTCGATGCCATCAAGCCCGGCCTCACCGCCGCCGAAAATCTCCGCTTCTGGGGCACCGAAGCCGCCATCGCCACGGCCCTCGCCGCCGTCGACCTCACCCGCCTCGCCGACCTCCCCGCCCGCATGCTCTCCGCCGGCCAGAAACGCCGCCTCGCCATCGCCCGCCTGCCCCTCGCGCGCGCCGCCCTGTGGCTGCTCGACGAGCCGACCCTGGGTCTCGATGCCAAGGCGGTCGGCCGCTTCGGCGAATTGCTCGCCTTGCATCGCGCCGGCGGCGGCATCGTCATCGCCGCCACCCATCTGCCCCTGCCCTTGCCCGGCGCCGCCGAACTGGCCCTGGTATGAAGAGAGCAAGGAAGCCCTTCTTTTTGAAAAAAGAAGCAAAAACTTTTTATCCGTTTGCTTCACAGCCTCCCCGGTATGTTCCGCAGCAAACGGATAAAAGTTTTTTGGTTCTTTTTTCCAAAAAAGAACCACTTCCTTGCCTTATCGGAGGCCCATCATGACCCGCCTCCTCGCCCGCGAACTCCGCCTCTCCCTCCGCCATGGCGGCGACACGCTGGCCGCCCTGCTGTTCTTCCTCCTGGTCGCGATGCTGTTCCCGCTCGCCATCGGCCCCTCGCCCGAAACGCTCGGCCGCATCGCGCCTGGCATCATCTGGGTCGCCGCCCTGCTCGCCGCCCTGCTCCCGCTCGACCGTCTGCTCGCCGCCGACCTCGAGGACGGCTCGCTCGACCTGCTGCTGCTCTCCGGCCTGCATCCCGCCACGCTGGCGGCCGGCAAGGCGATCGCCCATTGGCTGGTCACCGGCCTGCCGCTGCTGCTTTGCGCGGCTCCGCTGGCGATCATGCTGCGAATGCCAGACGCCGCCATCCCCGCTTTGCTGCTCGGCCTGCTCGGCGGCACATTGGTGCTCTCTTTGCTGGGCACCGCCGCCGCCGCCCTGGTGCTCGGCGCCAGGCGCGGCGGCGTGCTGATGCCGCTGCTGATCCTCCCGCTCGCCGCCCCCGTGCTGATTTTCGGCGCCGCCGCCGCCGATGCCGCCAGCGCGGACCTCAGCCCCCGCCCCCATCTGCTGCTGCTCGCCGCCTTCCTCGCCTTCACTTTGCCGACCTCGCTCGCCGCCGCCGCCGCCGGGCTAAGGGGAGCGGCGGAGAACTGACGCGGATTTTCACCCGGCCCCGCCCTCCCGCGCTGCCGCCGGGAGGCACCACCATGTGCGATTTTCAAAGAACAACGCCACAGGCGCGCGAAATCCCCCGCGCAGGGAGCCCCTCCCTGCCGGTCCACCTCAGGTCTGACGTGACGTCGCGCCGCGGCGGCCCGCGCCCGAACGCACCAAGGCGGCGAAACCGGCACGGCAGCGGCACGCTCAGCGCGGCCGCATGCCACGGGCGCAGCAATTTCCCATTGCGCCACGGCGCCGGCACGGCGACCCACTCGACATAGGGCTCAAAGTCAAAGTCGATGCCCGCCTCGGCCTCCAGCACCAGCGCCACCGTCCCCTCCAATTCCTCGCCCCGCCCAGCGGCGCGGCGCAGCGCCAGCCTCAACACCGCGTACAGCAGCACGCACAGCACTCCGCCGATAATGGCGGCCATGCCGTACGTGGGCTGCGTGGACGGGGTCGGCGCTCGGGTCATGCGGTTCGGTCACTCCATCAATCTGATGAGACTTTTTAGATGACCGACCAGTCAGACGCAACCGAAATCTCTCAGCAAGAGCAAATTTTTTTCTCACGCTCCCACGCCCTGCCGTGCAAACGCGGTGCTACCCGGCGGCGCGCACGGGCAGTGATGTCACCGAACACATGCGCGCCTCCGGTGGGAGCCCCCCGTTCGATATCGCGATGCATCGAGCCTTTCAGCGGCGATCCCGGAGTCTCGTAGATGCCGAGGATCCGGTCGACATAGGCCTGGCGCGGCGGGTAGCCGCTGGCTACGGCGACCGCCCCGATCAGCCCAGCCAGGGCAATCGAGCGAAGCCGAAGGCGGCAAGCAAGGCTCCGCCGGCAAAGGGCCGCAGGCCCTTTGAACCCATGCGGGCTCGCGGCTGGAGCGGCGATCTTCAGCCGGGGGCCGTGACCTCGCGTGCAGGGGCGGGCGAAGCCATCACGTCACCGCGAAATAGCGCGGGTTCGTGGCCTTGATGGCCTGTCGCGCCATCAGAAAGGCGTTTGCAACCGAAGGTCATCGCCCCAGCCGCCAGCGGAAACGGGTTCAAAGGGCCCGCGGCCCTTTGCCGGCGGAGCCTTGCTGTGTTCACCCGATTGCCCCGTCAATACAGCAGCGACTTGTCCAGCACGTTGCGCATCGCATCGCGCCGCCCGTCCAGCCAGCACATCAAATTGTGGCAGAAGATGTCGGTGATCTTGCGGTTCTCGCTGGTCACCGTGCTCGCCGAATGCGGCGAAATCAGCACGTTCGGCAGGTCCCATAGCGGGCTGCCCCCCGGCAGCGGCTCCACCCGCGCGACATCAAGCGCCGCGAAGGCGAGGCGGCCCAGGCTGAGCGCGGTGGCGAGCGCCGCCTCATCCACCACATGCCCGCGGGCGATGTTGACGAAGGCGACATGCGGGCGCATCGCCGCGATGGCGCTGGCATCGATCAGATGCTCGGTGGCGCTGGTATGCGGCACCGTCACCACCACCGCATCGGCCTCCGCCAGCGTGGCGTGCAGCGCCGATTGCGGCCGCACCTCGTCGAATAAATCATTATGCGCCCGCGCCTTGCCGGCATCGCGGCCGATGGCGATCACCCGCATATCGAAGGCCCGGGCGAGTTTCGCGCAGCCACGGGCGAGGTCGCCGGCTCCGACGATCACCAGCGTGCGCCCCGCGACCTCCTCACCGCAATAGCGCACCCAGCGATGCGCGGCCTGCTCGCGCCTGAGATGCCCAAGCCCGCGCCAATGCTGCAGCAGCGCCGTGAAGACGAACTCGGCGAGCGGCCCGGCATGCACGCCCCGCGCGGTGGTGATGAGGATGTCGCGCTCCGCCAGCCCGAGACTGGCCACTGCCGGCCCCACGCCGGTTGACGTGGTCTGGATCCATTTGAGCCGCGCGGCGAACGGCAGATCCTCCGCGGCCGGCAGGTCCCACAAAATATCGGCCGCCGCCATCATCTCCCGCCAGCGCGCCTGCCCGGCGGCATCGCGGGTGAAGGGGAGGCCCTTATGGTCGGCGATGTAGCGCACCGGCGGCAGCAACTCCGGCGCGTACAGCACCTCCAGCCCGGCATCGAGGGCGCGAATACGCGCGACATGCTCCGCCTCCAGTGGCGTCGCGATCATCACGGTTTGCTTCATCGTCAGGGCTCCAGGCTTAATTTTAGGAATGGGCGGCGCGCGCTACGCTGTCTCGTATTGGCGCTCCGCCAGGATCTCGGCCGCACGGTCCCGCGTGCCGGGGCGGGGCAGGAAGAAGGCGAGTTCATCGGCCACCGCGATTTCCCGGCCGATCTCGTGGATGACGCGATATTGGTCGCGCATCGCGAAATCATGGATCCCGATCAACACACCTGGCCCGCACTGCAGCACCGCCTGCGCGAAGCAGGCCACCCGGAA
>CAIPLM010000132.1 GCA_903865895.1 uncultured Rhodospirillales bacterium
CCCCGCGCGCTCGCCTTCCGGGTGCTGCGCTACGGGTTTCTCACCACGATGATGTATCCGTACATGCTGCTGGTGATCCCGGTCTACATCGTGGTGTTCAAGCTCGGCCTGCTCGGCAGCGATGCCGGCATCATCCTGTTCCTCGCCCTCGGGCCGATCCAGTTTTTCCTGTTCGAGCAGTTCTTCCGCGGCCTGCCCGGCGAGGTGATCGAGGCGGCGACGATCGACGGCGCCTCGGAATTCACCATCCTCCTGCGCATCGTCCTGCCGATGGCCGCCCCCATCGTGGCAACGGTCGCGATCATCACGTTCCTGCTGAACTGGGCGCAGTGGTTCCCGGTGCTGGTGATCTCAAGCTCGTCGGACACCTGGACGCTACCGGTGGCGCTGCTGAACCTCAACGGGGAACTCGGCACCAATTTCCAGGGCATCATGGCGCTCTCGGTGGTCACCACCGTCCCGGTCGCCGCCCTGTTCCTGCTCGCCCAGCGGCGGGTGATCGCGGGGATGACCGAGGGCGCGGTGAAGGGCTGATCACACGCCCGTGCCGGCGGCCTCGGCCGGCGCGGCGGGGCTGCGCCGGGCCCATAGGTCGTCGGAATAGCGTCCAACCGCGACGCTGAGGGCGAGCAGCACATAGATCGGCCAGGTGAAGGCCTGGGTGAGGAAGGTCCCCGACGTCGCGAACCCCGCAATGCCCGCAACCAGCGCCTGCGCCAGGGAATAGGCGGCCGGCTGGTAGGCCGCGCCGGCAGCAGCGGGGGCGAGCTGGCGCATGGCGCGCATCGCCGTGCGGACCATGCGCACGATCATCGTGATGAAAATGCCGAAGCCGAGGAAGCCGCTTTCGGCCAAAGCGGAGAACCATGTGGAGTGCACCGCCTTGGCGAAACCCTCCCACCACGTGCTGTAGAACCAGTAATTGGCGACGTAATTGTTCAGCCCCACCCCGGTCAGCGGATGGGCGATCGCCATGCTGACGGCCGCGCCCCAGGCGTGGAACCTCCCCTCGGCCGATTCATCGACCAGCCCGGCCTCCGCCGCGCCACCGGATTGCCGCCCGCTGATGCCGGCCACCGCGAACAGCCCGAGCAGCCCGACCACCCCGATGCTGATCAGCAGCGCCTTCGACTTGATGCGTTGCGCGCCGTACACAGCGAACACCGCGACCATGCCGAGCAGCCCGCCACGGCTCTGGGTGGCGATCACCGCAGCGACCAGGACCATGCCGCCGACGCCACCCAGCACGCGGTCGAACCAGCCGGTGCGCCTGGTGATCACCAGCGAAATCGCGAAGCTCAGCGGGAAGGCGAGCACCAGCGAAAGGTCATTGGGGTCACCCAGCACGGAGCCGAAGGTCCGCCCGATCGAGACCCGCGTGCCTTCCACAAGATCAATCTTGTTCACACTGTTGTAGAGCGCGACATAGGCGACCGACATGCCGGCGATCACGATGGACCGGCTGGCCAGGGCGAAATCGGCGGGGCTGCGGGCCAGCGAGGCGATGGCGAACACCATCAGCCCGATCTTCACGTAGGTGTCCGTCCAGTAGCCGATGGCGATATCCCGCCCGGTGGCGAAGAACATGCCGATGGTGACCAGGCAGAAGAACATGGCGAACAGCTTCAGCTCGGGCGACCAGGCGATCTCGATCCGCCGGAACAGCAGATGCACCGCCAGCACCACCAGCGTGCCGATCGCCAGCATCTGCGGGATCTTCAGCGGATACATCACCGGGAAGGCCTCGTGCAGCCGGAAGAAGCTGAACAGGATGAAGGCGAGGCACAGCACGAAGGGGTTGCGGAAGGCGAAATACGCGGCCAGCGGCGCGAGCCCGAGGGCGATCAGCACCGCCGGGCTCGGCATCAGATAGGCAACCCCGGCAACCAGCAGCGTCGCGGCAATGGCAAGGCCGATTTGTGCCGCGGGGCTGCGCATCGCTCAGGCGCGGGCCAGGGCCGGCATGAAGCGGGCGGGCACCCGCACCAGCCCGCCGGCGAAGGATCCCGCGGCGGCGCCGGCGAGCAGCACACAGCCCGGACCTCCACCGAGCACGACGGACGCCACGGCGGCGATGGCGAGCAGGCCGAGGCGGCCGAGCCTCCAGTCGAGCGGCGCGGTGCGCTGGGAGAGCCACGCCAGGGTGAGGCAGCGCGCGGTCTGGGCGATGATGGTCGCGGCGATCGCGCCCTCCACGCCGTAGCGCGGGATCAGCAGGCTGTAGAACACCACCGCCACCGCCGCGGCACCGGAATTGATCGCCAGCGACAGCCAGCCGGTATCGCGGGCATAAATGCCGGCGCTGACCATGCTGCAAGCGAGGTGCAGCGCGACCCCCACAGTGATCAGCGGGATTAGCGCGGCGGCCGGGGCGTAGCTCACCGGGGCCAGTAGGGCGACGATCAGCGGTGCGGCGAGGGACACCGCGCCCGCGGCGACGATCAGCAGCGTCATCCCGGCCATCACCACCTCGCTCGAACGGGCACGGCCATCGGGACCCGACAGCACCACCAGCCGGCGGGGATACCACCACAATTCGAACGGCTGGGCGAGCAGGTTGACGATCTGGCCGATCTTGAGCGCCAGCCCGTAATGGCCGAGCGCCGCGGCCGTCACGCTACCGGCCAGCCACCAGCGATCGGCGGTGCCGAGCACGAAGCCGGCGAGTCCGCTGCCGACCAGCGGCAGCCCGTAGGCCAGCAGCGCGGCACTGCCGCGGGGATTGAAATGCAGCCCGCTCTGCCGCGTCTGCAGCGCCGTCAGCAGCCCGGCGAGCAGCAGCCCGGCGACCAGCCCGGCGGTGAGCACGCCGGTCACCCCGGCATCCATCACCAGCAGCAACGCCAGCAGCCCGACCTGCAGGGTGGCACGGCCGCAGACCAGCAGCGTGTAGGCCTGCGCCCGCCCGTTCATGCGGAGCCAGCCGAGCGGCACGCCGATCACGCCCTCCAGCACCACAGCGGCGCCGAGCATCAGCACCTCATGCGGCGGGGTCGGCAGCGGCAGCGCGGCCGCGATCGCGGGGGCGGCGAGCGCCAGCAGGGCGAAGCAGCCGAGCGCGATGGTCAGCGCGAGCCCCATCACCCGGGCGGCCTGGGCCTTGGCCTGGTCGCCGATGGCGAAGCGATAGAGCGTGTCGACCAGCCCGGCGCCGACGATCACACCACCGATCTCGGCGGCGGACGCCAGCAGCTCGAGCCGCCCGAACTCCGCGGGGGTGAGATGGCGCGTCAGCACCGGCACCGCGAACATCGCGAGGCCCTTGGTCCAGACCAGCGCCGCCGCGTAGATCAGCGGGGCGGGAAGGTTGATCATGCGGCGCATGCGCGGCGCTCCTGAATGGCTTCGATTGCGGCGGTCATCGCCTGGGCCTGGGCGGCGAGGGTGAAGTTGGCCTCGACATGGCGGCGCCCGGCGGCGGCCAGGGCCGCCCGTTCCGGTTCCTCCATCGTCACCAGCCAATCGACGGCGTGGGCCAGGGCGGTGGCGTCACCGGGAGGTAGCAGCCGCCCGCAGTCCGGCATCACCATCTCCTTCATGCCCATCAGACGAGAGGCAACCACCGGCAGCCCCATCGCCAGCGCCTCCTTCACCACGATGAGCGCGGTGTCGCGGTCGCCATTGGCGCAGATCACATAGGGTGCGACGAGACCCAGATAATCCGGGCCGTTGGCCGCGATCCATGACGAGGCGCGGGCGCCCAGGAACCGCACGCTGCCGGCCACCCCGAGCCCTTCGGCCAGCGCCGCCAGTTCGGCCTCGAGCGAGCCAGTGCCCACGACATCGACCACCGGCCGGCGCGCGTAGGGCAGCTTGGCCAGGGCCTGGAACAGCACCGGATAGCCCTTCTGCTCCACCAGCCGCCCGATCGCCAGCAACCGCCCGTTGCGTTGGCCGGGGCGGGGGGCAAAGCACTCAGGGTCGATGCCGCAATAGGTGACGAGCGTGTTCACACCCGGCACCATCGCGCGGAAATCCGCGGCCATGTCGGTGCAGGTGGCGAACACCAGGTCGGCGGCGGCGAGCTTGGCGGGGACATCGACCGGATCGCCGTAGATGTCGCAGCCATGGCCGATGAAGGAGACCGTCGCGCCGCTCAGCCGCGCGGCGGTGATGGCGGTCGCGGCGGCCGAATGGGCGAAATGGGCGTGGATGTGGTTGGCCCCGGCCCGGCGCACCGCCAGGGCAATGCGGGCGCCGGCGAGCAGAAGGGCGCGGGAGGGGAAGCTGCGCTGGGTGCGGATGAACCGCCAGGCCGCCGCCAGCCGATCCGGCCGCAGCACCATCGCCTCCAGCGCGGGAATATCGGCGAGGTGGATCACCTCGTCCCGCATCGCCTCATCCTGCGGCTGGCACGGCCCGTCATACGGCGCCAGGGCGACCGGCACGACGGTGTGGCCCATCGCCCGCATGGCCCTGATTTCATTGGTCACGAACGTCTCGGACAGCACGGGGAAGGCGGAGAGGACATAGACGATGGTCTGGGGCATGGCACGCTCCTTGGCGACAGCGTGACAACCGCAATCTGCGTGCCTTGCAATTTGCAACGCAAATGCGGAACGCGGCGTGCGTCCTAGGCTTGCGCCATACCCGCGGCGGCGTAGACCGCGAGGATTGCGGTGACCCCGGCCTCCCGGCTGAAGCGCGCGGCCACAGTTTCCCGCGCCGCATCGGATAGCGCGGTGCGCTCGGCCGCGCGCCAGCGGCGCAGCGCCGCGGCCAGTGTCGCGAGATCGCCGGGCGCGGCGAGATAGCCGTTCACCCCCTCGGCGATCACCTCAGGCAAAGCGCCGACCGCGAAGGCGGCGACCGGCACGCCATTGGCCATTGCCTCCAGCACCGCCAGCGGCAGCCCCTCGGCCCGCGAGGTGACCGCCAGCAGCCCGACCTCACCCCAGGCACCGCTCATTCCCGCCCGGGCGCCGCGGTATTCGACCGCGCCGCCCGCCGCTCGCAGCTCCGGCAGCATCGGCCCGTCGCCATAGGCGATGAAGCGCAGTTCCGGCACCGCGGCGGCCAGGGCGGCGAACAGGTCCGGCCCCTTCTCGTGGGACATCCGGCCGACGAAGGCGACGGTATCGGCCCTGCCACCCTCCGCCGCCGCAGGAAGCGCGACGAAATTCGGCACCAGCGTACCGCCCCAGGGCAGCTTCGCCAGGATCGGGCGGCTGACCGCGATCCGGCCACCGAGACAGGCGGTCCAGCGGTCCAGCCGGTCATACCAGGCCAGCATGCCCGGCGGCTGCTCGCCGGCGTGGTAGCTCGCAACGGTCGGCACCCCCGCGAGGCGCCCGGCGAGGCGGCCGAACAGGTTCGACTTGTAGCCGTGCGTATGCAGTACAGAAGGCCGACCCGCCTTCAGCCGCGCCAGCAGCGCGCCGAAGCTGCCCGCCAGCACCTCATAGGGTACCCCCGCGCCATCGAGCCGCGCCCGCAGCGGATGCGGGCCGTGATCGGCGAGGAACACCACCCGAATTGCATGCCCGGCCGAGCGCAACCCCTCGGCGAGTTCGCCGACATGGGATTCGATACCGCCCATGCCCCGGCTATCCAGCAAACACCAAATCTCGCCCATATCCCTCGCTCCTCGGCGCCCGGATCCGATCAGCGGATCGCGCGACGATGCCGCAAACGCAAATTGCCGGCCACACGCTCCTGTGAAACGCCTTGCAGTTCGCCTTGCAACCTGCGAATCTCACTCAGGTGTTGCTTCTTGCGACTGGCACACCTGTTGCTGTCGATGTCGGGACGGCCCCTAGCGGCCGGCTGCATCGAACGGAGACCATACTATGTTGACCCTGACCGAACACACCAACGGCAGCACCCGCATTCTGCGCCTCTCGGGCGATCTCTGCGGCGAGGGCGTCGCGGGGCTGCGCACCCGTTTGGCCGCCGCCGTGGCCCAGCCGACCCATGACATCACCGCCGATCTCAGCGACGTCACCCGCATCGACGGGTCCGGCATCGGCGCGCTCGCCTTCCTGCATCGCCGCCTCGCCGCCGCCGGCCGCAAGCTTGGCGTCGCTGGCGCCATCGGCCAGCCGCGCGACTGCCTGCAGGACCTCGGCCTGGCGCGACTGCTCGCCGCCTGACGATGCGCTACCTCCTCCTCGCCGTCCTTCTCGCCGGGTGCAGCGATAGCTGGCCGCCGGCTGGCCGGGGCGGCATGGCGGAGGCGCAATGGCCGGGCCCGCTCGCCGAACCCGGCGCGCCCGAGGGCCTGACCGCGCGCATGCGCTGCATGATGTC
>CAIPLM010000133.1 GCA_903865895.1 uncultured Rhodospirillales bacterium
AGGACCAGGCCGCGCAGGCTGATCTCGCCGGTCATGGCGGTATCGCTGCGGCTGGGGCGGCCAGTCAGCAGCGAGGTCAGCGCCATGAACATGGCGACCCCGGCGCTCGGACCATCCTTGGGCGTTGCCCCGGCGGGGACGTGGACGTGGATGTCGTTGCGATCGAAGTCGGCGGGATCGACGCCCAGTTCGGCGGCATGGGTCTTGACCAGGCTGAGCGCCGCCTGGGCGCTTTCGCGCATGACATCGCCAAGCTGGCCGGTGAGGATCAGCTTGCCATTGCCGGCCATTTTCGCCGCCTCGACGAAAAGGATTTCGCCGCCGACGGGGGTCCAGGCGAGGCCGGTGACAACACCGGGCACGCTGGTGCGCATCGCGACTTCGCTGCTGAAACGCTCGGGGCCCAGCAGCTCGGTCAGATCATCGAGCCCGATATGCACGTGCTCCGCCGCGCCCTCGGCGATCTGTACCGCGACGTGGCGCAGCGCCCGGCCGATTTCGCGCTCGAGATTTCGCACACCGGCCTCCCGCGTGTAGGCGGCAATGATCCGCGCAAGCACGTCGTTGTCGATCTCGACCTGTTCGGGCTTGAGACCATTGGCCTCCAGCTGGCGACGGACCAGATAGCGCCTGGCGATCTGCAGCTTTTCGCCGGGCGTGTAACCGGCCAGCGAGATGATCTCCATGCGGTCGCGCACCGGCCCCGGGATGCTGTCGAGCACGTTGGCTGTGGCGATAAACACCACGCGGCTGAGGTCGAACGGCACGCCCAGATAGTTGTCGCGGAAGGTGGCGTTCTGCTCGGGATCGAGCACCTCGAGCATGGCCGAGGACGGATCGCCGTGCACGCCGGCCCCCAGCTTGTCGATCTCGTCGAGCAGCATGACGCAATCGCGCGATCCGGCGCGGCGGATCGACTGGACGATGTTGCCCGGCAGCGCGCCCAGATAGGTGCGACGGTGCCCGCGAATCTCCGCCTCGTCATGCACGCCGCCGAGGCTGAGGCGAACGAACTTGCGGCCCATGGCGCGGGCGATCGACTGGCCGAGCGAGGTCTTGCCGACGCCGGGCGGGCCCTGGAAACAGAGGATCGGAGCGCGGCTGTCAGGGGCCAGCTTGCGCACGGCCAGGTACTCGATGATCCGGCTCTTGATCTTTTCGAGGCCGTAGTGGTCCTCGTCGAGGATGCCGCGCGCCTCGCCAATGTCGATCGGCGGCGGCGGCGGGCAGGCCCACGGCAGGTCGACCAGCCAGTCGAGATAGGTGCGGATCATGCTGTATTCGGCGGCGGCGTCGGGCGTGCGCTTCAGGCGCGCCAGCTCCTTGCGGGCCTGGGCGTCAGCCTCCGGCGGCATCTGGGCCTTGTCGATCGCGGCGAGAATCTCGGCGGCGTCCTGGGCGGCGACATCGCCCTCTCCTTCCCCCAATTCCTTCTGGATGGCGGCAAGCTGTTCGCGCAGCAGGGCGGCCAGATGGCCCCCGAGTTCTACACGATGCTCTTCACCATGCACGCGACGGTGATGATCTTCCTGGTGATCATCCCGATCCTCGCCGGCGCG
>CAIPLM010000134.1 GCA_903865895.1 uncultured Rhodospirillales bacterium
CAAGATGGCCTGCTTCAGCTTCATCGAGGGCTGGTACAACCCCGTCCGCCTCCATTCAGCTCTGGGCTACCGCTCGCCAATGGCATACGAAGCTGACATGGAGACAGCCACCACGGAAACGTAATCACCCAAGTCACCAGAAACTCCACGAAAACGGGGCAACTTCAGATTTCGATCCGGACGCCCTGCACGCCATTGAGCAGGCGCCGCAGATGGAAATTCGCCAGGCTGTCCTCCGGGCACAGCCCAACCAGGGATGCGAAGGCCGGCAGCGCGCCGGGGCTGCGGGCCGCGAGCAGATCGAAGGCGGCCATGTAGGCGGTTGTTACTTCAGTGGCGGCATCCGCCAGGACAAGCGGCTCATAGGCTTGCAGCGATTGCGTTCGACCGCGCAACACCAGTTCGCCGACTGGACGAAATGGCACTCCGCTCACCTGGCTTACGATGGCCTCGCTGACGCAGATGCGCGTGCCCAGCACCTTATTGGACGCCTCCAAACGCGCGGCGATGTTAATGGTGTCACCATACGCGGCATAGTCGAAGAAGCGGCCTCCCCCGAAACTACCGACCACGGCGGTGCCGGCGTGCAGGCCGATGCGGGTCGCCCCAAGGGCGACGCCTTCGGCTAGCCAGCGCTGACGCTGTGCCTCTGCCGCAGCATCGAGCGCGCATGCACAGGCAAGCGCGCGGGCGGGGTGGTCGGGCTGATCATCGGGCGCACCGAACAGCACGTAAAGCCCGTCACCGATGATCTTGGCGATCGTCCCCTCATGGGCAAACACTACATCGATCATCGTCGAGAGATATTCATTGAGAAGGGTCGAGAGGACGCTGATTTGGAGCGTCTCGGCCAGGCTGGTGAAGCCGGCTATATCGGTGAACATTGCACTGACGACTCGGTTGCGGCCTTCGAGCGCTGCAATGCCGTCGCCCTGTGCAAGGCGGCCGGCGAGGCGGGGGGAGAAATAGCGGGCCAGTGCCGCCTGGGCGCGCTCAGCGGCCTGTGCGCGGCCTTGCGCCTCGCGCCTTTCCTCGACATGGCGCAGGGTCTTCTGCAACGTGGTCTCGAAATCGACGAAATCGATCGGCTTGGTCACGAAGTCGAACGCACCACGGTTCATCGCGGTTCGGATGTTCGACATATCGCCATAGGCCGAAACGATCATGCTGGCCGGGCACTGGTCGAGCGCCGCGAGGTGAGTCAGCAGCGTCAGCCCGTCCATTCGCGGCATGTTGATGTCGGAGACGACGACGTCGATATCGGGGCGCTGGGCGAGCACGGCGAGCGCCTCGACTCCGTCGCCAGCGAAGGTGAAGGCCAGCGCGCCGCTGCGGATTTCGCGGCGGTATTTCTGGACGACGAGCGCCTCGATATCCGGTTCGTCGTCGACGACGAGCACATACGACGTCACGCTGGCAGCCCTTGTCCGCCCAGCCGCTGGTCGATCTCCGCGCGCAGGGCGCCGAAGTCGATCGGCTTGGCGTAGACATCCTGGGCGCCACCCTCCCGGGCGAGCCGGCGCGTCTCGGCGTCGCCATAGGCGGTGATCATGATCACCGGCAGCTCCGGCCGCAGCGCCTTCACGCGGGGGAGGAGTTCCAGCCCGGTCATTCCGGGCATGTTGATGTCCGAAAGCACGAGCACGGGGGTATTGGCCGCCTGGTCCTCCAGCCATGCAAGTGCTGCGGGCGCGGAGGTGGCGAAATCCATGGCGAAGCGGCCGGCGCGCATCTCGCGACGAAATTGCTGGCGGAACAGGGCAGCGACGTCGGGCTCGTCATCGACCACGAGAATCAGCGGGTTCATGCCGCCAACCCGGCGGACTTCCGGCTGAAATATGCGGCGTTATGCGCACTGACCATGGTTCTGCCCCGTCTTGGCCGCACCGCCCGTGTTTGATCCGGGCGGCAGGCGACGAAGAAATGGTAACCGAAGCGTGCGCCCGCTCCAAGGGGCACGCCGGCGTGTTTTCCTCGCACTTTGCCATCCTCGGCTGTATCGTGCTCACCGTGGAACGGAGATGGCGCGCGGGAATGCAGCCTGGTTTGACGCGATGACGATGTCCCTGTGCTTTTGGGGGGTGCGCGGCAGCCTGCCGACCCCCGGGCCCGCCACGCTCCGTTATGGCGGCAACACCCCCTGCATCAGCCTGCGCTGCGGGCCGCATTTGCTAATCCTCGACGCCGGAAGCGGCTTGCGCACTCTGGGTGACACGCTCACAGGCAGCATCTCCGCCGACCTGCTGTTGAGCCATGTCCATATCGACCACATCTGCGGCCTGCCCTTCTTCCGCCCGATGTTCGACCCCGCAACCCGGCTGCGCATCTGGGGCGGTGGGCTCACACCGCTCGAGCCGATCGCCACGGCGGTCGGGCGCAGCCTGCGCGCGCCGCTGATGCCCAATCTCGATGCCGCCTTCCGCGCCACCATCGACTATCGGGACGTTGCGCCCGGAGAGACCTTCATGCCGCATTCCGGACTGACCGTGGCGAGTTTCGCGGTCGACCATCCCGGAGGCGCGCTGGCCTATCGGATTGCCTGGGGCGGCGCCAGCCTAAGCTACGTCACCGATGCCGAGAACGCCGCCGGCCCGCCAGATGCCGCGCTCGCTGCCTTCGTCGCGGGCGCGGATCTGCTGATCTGCGACGCCTCCTACAGCGACGCGGAGTATCCCGACCGGGTCGGCTGGGGGCATTCCACCTGGGAGGGGGCCATCCGCCTCGCCAACGCCGCCGGCGCCGGGACACTGGTGCTGTTCCACCATGATTTCGCCCATGACGATGACACCATGGACAGCATAGCCGCCGCCGCTGCCACCCGCCGCCCCGGCACGCTCGCCGCCCGCGAGGGTCTGGAGATCACGCTCTCCGGCCGCTGAGCGCCGCTATTCCTCGTAGGAGGCGATGGCGGCGTTGGCGAGGCGCAGATTGAGTTCGATCTGCATCGCGATCGCCCGCAGCAGATACCAGGCGCTATCCGCCTCCCCCTCGCGCAGCGCGGCGAGGCCCGCGGGATCGAGCTGCAGGCACCGCACCTCCCCCACCGCCACCAGATCCGCCGAGCGCGGCGCCTCGGACAGCAGCGCCATTTCGCCGAACAGCGTGCCGGGCGCGAGGGTGGCGATCCGCACCGCACGTCGCTCGCCATCCCCCCCGGTCGCCAGGCGCAGCGAGACCTCCACCCGCCCTTGCAGCAGGATGAACAGCGTGCGCGACGTATCCCCGGCGTGGATGAACGTATCGCCGGCGGCGAAGGAGACTTCGGCCGTGTGCCCGAGCAGGGCCGGGCGTGCCGCGGCGGGGATGCCGAGGGAGGCCAGGGCGCTTTCGCCGTCGAGCACCGGATCGGTGAGGCTCCCCAGCCGATCCGCGAGCAGCCGTGCTTCGGCGTTCTCGATGGCGTCCTCGAGCGTGGCGATGCCGCGCCCATCCGGGAGTTGCACATCGAGCCCGCGATCGCGCAGGTAGTCCCACGCCGGCACCCCCGGCCGCGCCCCGGCGAACACCACCCAGGTGCCGCCTTGCCAGGCACGGGCACAGCAATCGAGCAGCCCGCGGGCGCCAGAGAGGTCCATCCGGTGCACCCGGTGCAGATCGAGCACGATGTAGCGCGCCCCCCCGGCCAGCGCCGCCTCGATGGCGCCGGCCACCTGGTCGGTGCTGCCGAAGAACAGCGCCCCCTGCAACTCGATCACCTCGATCGCCCAGCCCTCGCGCAGCAGCAGGCTCGTCTCATGGTCGCCCCGCCTTGTGCGCGAGCGGCCGATCGGGTTGACGTAGCGCCGCCGCACCGGCCCCTCCGCCATGTCGGCGACGAACACCAGCAGCGCCAGCAGCGCCCCGGCCAGCACCGCGATCACCAGCCCGAACACCGCCGCAGTCGCCGCCACGGTCAGCACGATCAGCAGATTGCCGATGCCCTCCACCCGATGGCTGCGCCCGGCGCGGGCGGCGAACAGCATCTGCCGCAGGGCACGGATATCGGAGACTTCGAGCGCGGTGGCGATGATGATGCCGGCCAGCACGGCGGCGGGGAGCCGGCTCAGCAGCGGCAGCGCCAGGAGTGCGAGCAGCAGCAGCACGGCGCAGCGCAGCAGCGCGGTGCGCCGCGCCTGACGCAACGGAGCGTGGGCGACGACCACCGTCTCCTCCAGGCTGCCGGCGGCGGGAAGCGCGCCCACCGCCCCGCCGGTGAGGTTGGCCAACGCCACCGCCAGCAAATCCCGCCGCCCGCTGCCGCGCTGGCCGGTCTCGCTGTGCAGCGCCGAGGCCGATGCGACCGTCTCCAGCAAGCCGAGAAACACCATCGACAGTAGGGTTGGCAGCAGCACCTCGCTCAGCACTCCGGCCGGCAGGCGCGCCAAAGCGGCAAACCCGGCCCCGAGGTCATGCAGCAGCACCGGCTGCGGCCGGGACAGCGGCATCAGTGGCCCCATCCATGCCTCGCCGCCCGGCAGCAGTGCCAGCACGTGATGCACCACCATGCCGGCCACCAGCGCGCGCAGGATCGGCGGCACCGCGCGCAGCGGCCGCAGCCGGACGAACATCGCCAGCACCGTCACCACCGCGACCACCATTGCGCCGGGATGAATATCGGCGAGATGGAACCCGTGGTCGTGTGCCCCCTCCATCCCCATCGCCGCATGCGCCTGCTCGAGGATCAGCAGCAGCGCCGTGCCGTTGCGCAGCCCCGAGAGCACGGGATAGGGCATCAGCGGCGCCAATCGCCCGATCCCCGCCACCGCCACCACCGCCATCAGCAGCCCGCTCGCCAGCGTCAGCGCCATGCCGAGTGCGAGCGCCGTGCCGATCTCCGCCGGACCCAGCATCTGGCGCTGCACCAGCGTCTGCAGCGCCGCGCCGATCATCAGCGCGAGGCCAAGCGACGGCCCGGCGACCAGGCCGCGGCGATCGGCGAGGCCCAGCGTCCACAGCCCGGCCAGGATGGCGCTGACGAAGGCCGCGAGGATGCCGATGCCCGACATCGCCTCGCCCATCGGCGCGAAGGCGATCAGCCCGGCGACTACCAGGAACGGCATGGTCTCCAACGCGCCCTCGGCGCCGGCGGCCAGTTCGGCGCCGATGCCCGCCCGATGCGGATTGGCCGCCGCGTGCATCACGCCGCTCCGCGCGGCAAAGTGACGGTGAATTCGGTGAATGCCCCCGGCTCGCTCGCCACCGCGATGGTGCCGCCATGCTGCTTCACCACGATGTCATGGCTGATCGAGAGGCCGAGTCCGGTGCCCTCGCCGGCCGGCTTGGTGGTGAAGAAGGGCTCGAACAGCCGCGCCCTCACCGCCTCCGCCATGCCGGTGCCGTTGTCGCGCACCCGCACCACCACCCCGTCCGGCCGCGCCTCGGTGCTGACGGTCAGCGTCGGCTCGAAACCCTCCGGCGCCTCGGCCTTGCGCTTGGTGGCGGCATAGAAGCCATTGCCGATCAGATTCAGCAACACGCGGGTGAAATCCTGCGGATACAGCGCCGCCATGCCTACCGCGGGGTCGTAGTTGCGCGCCAGCGTGATATTGAAACCGGGCTTCTCCGCCCGCGCGCCGTGATAGGCGAGGTTCAGCGCCTCCTCGACGGTGGCGTTGAAATCCACCTCCCGCCGCTCGCCGCCGGACGCGCGTGAATGCAGCAGCATGTTCTTCACGATCCCATCGGCGCGCTTGCCGTGGGCCACCACTTTTTCCAGATTGCCCTTCAGCATCGTGGTGAGCTCGCCCACCTCCTCGCGCGTGGCGGGTTCGAGCGGCGCGGGTTCGAGGGCCTCGCCAAGCTCATCCAGCAGCTCGACCGACAAGGCCGCGAAATTATTGACGAAATTCAGCGGGTTCTTGATCTCATGCGCGATGCCGGCGGTGAGCTGGCCGAGGGAGGCGAGTTTCTCCGTCTGCACGAGGCGATCCTGGGTGCGGCGGAGGTCGGCCAGCGCCGCGTCGGAAGCGGCTTGGGCGCGCCGCGCGGCCTCGAACAGGCGGGCGTTCTCGATTGCCAGCACGGACTGCGCCGCGAAGGTCTGCATCAAGGCGATGGTGGCAGGCGCGAAGGCGCCCTCGCTGCGGCGGCGGATGACCAGGCCGCCGACCACGGTGTATTCGCGCAGCAGCGGCACGGCGAGCACGGCGTGGATGCCCTGGAGCAGGGTGCGCGCCTCGGGGGTGGAGCTGTCGGCCTGCACATCATCGACGGTGACGGGCTCGCGTTCGGCGGCGCTGCGGCCGAGATAGGTCTCGCCGATGCGGATGCGCCGCTCGCGCAAAGCGGCGACGCGGTCCTCGCTCATGCCATAGGCGGCTTTCGGCACGAACACCTGCTCGGCCTCGGAGAATTCATAGATCAGCCCCTCCTCCGCCCCCGCCAGCGGAACCGCGTGGTTGATGACGGTCGCGAGCACGGTCTCCAGGTCGAGCGAGGAGTTGACGGCGCGCAGCACTTCTTCCAGCGCCTGAAGCTCGGCGACGGAGCGGGTGAGTTCGGCGGTGCGTTCCTGCAAGGCTCGGAATGTGGCGGTGGTGCCGATGGCGATCACCGCCTGCTCGGCGAAGGTTTGCAGCAGGTCGATATTGGCCGTGGTGAACCCGTCAATTTTCGGACTGACCCAGGAAAGGGCGCCGATCGTTACCCCGTCGCGCGACAGCGGCACCACCAGCAGCGAGCCAATCCCCAGGCCCTTGGCATGCTCTCCAATGCCCGGCTCCGCCTGGTAGTCCCTGAGATAGACGAGCTGTCCGTCCAGGATCACCCGTTCCGATACCGTGTCGCGCGACGGTGGCCTCGGGTAGGGGCGTTGTGCGATCTCCAGCTGCGCGGGATCGTAGCCGCGCCCGGCGCGAAAATGGGCCAGTTCGCCATCGAACTCGAACAGGCCGCCCATGACGGCATCGCTCAGCGCCATCGCATGGCGCAGGATGACGTCGAATACCGGCTGAGTGTCGTTGGTCGACGACGACATCACCTTCAGCACGTCGATGGTTGCCGCCTGGTATTCGACCGACCGCTGAAGCTCGCTGGTGCGTTCGCGCAGCGCCCGGTAGGTGGCGACCGAGCCGATGGCGATGACGGCCTGCTCGGCGAAGGTCTTCAGCAGTTCCACCTGGCTGTCGGTGAAGCCGCCAACCTCGGCCGACGCTAACAGGATCGACCCCAGCACCGTGTCGTCGCGCAGCAATGGGATCACCAGCAGCGATCGATTGTTCTGGGTTCTTATCGCCGGATCCAATCCGGCGACGGCGTCCCGGTCACGGATGTGAATCACCTGCCGATCCAGGATTGCCCAGCACGAGATAGCCTTGCGCGACGGCGCCATTGGCCACAACGCCGCGTAGGCTGCCCCTACCGGTCCGGATGCCGCGTGCTCGGCGACGGATTGGAATGTGCCATTGCTGTACGCACGATAGTGAACGAGTTCCCCGTCATATTCGAACAACGCCGCCACCGTGGAGCCGCAGAGTTCCTGCGCCCGCCGTACGATCTGGTCGAACACCGGCTGGGTATGGTCGGGCGAGGCGGACATCACCTTCAGCACGTCAATCGTCGCCGCCTGCTGGTCGATCCGTTCGGCGAAATCGCTGTTGCGCGCCGCGAGTTCCGCGGTCCGCTCCCTCAGCGCGCGGTAGGTGGCGACCGAGCCGATGGCGATGACGGCCTGTTCGGCGAAGGTTTGCAGCAGCGCGATCTGGCTGTCGGTGAAGCCGCCGGTATCGCGAAGCCTCAACGTGATCACACCGATTGCCGCGCCATCCCGCAGCAGGGGAATCGATAGCTGTGATCCTGCACCCGTATTTCGGACTTTCGGATCAACACCAGCCAACGCAGGAACGTCGCGAGTGTGGATGATTTCCCGATCCAGAATGGCTCGACAGGAAATGGAACCCCGCGTGGGTTTCATCGGCCACAACGCGGCATGTGCGGCTCCCTCGGGAGAAGACGCCGCCCACTCATCGACAGACCGTACAGTTGAGCTATTGATCGCCCGGAAGTGAACAAGCTCGCCGTCATATTCGAATAAACCTGCGGTTTCGCTGTTGCACAGTTCGCGGGCGCGTCGAACGATCTGGTCGAAGATCGGTTGGGTATCGTCGGGCGAGGCGGACATCACCTTCAGCACGTCGATGGTCGCCGCCTGCTGGTCGATGCGCTCGGCGAAGTCGCTGTTGCGGGCGGCGAGTTCGGCGGTGCGGTCCTGCAACTGACGGAATGTGGCGACCGAGCCGATGGCGATGACCGCCTGTTCGGCGAAGGTTTCGAGCAGTGCTATATGCTCGGCGCTGAATGCCTCGGCGGCCGTGTGCTGCACCGTGAGCACGCCGATCGCCGCCCCCTCGCGCAGCAGAGGAACGGCCACGAGGGAGTTGTAGCCAAGGTCGCGCGTGTGTTGCGGCGCTTTGGGATTCTCGGCGTGGTAGTCCCGCGCGTACAGCGTCTGCCGCCGCAGAATGGCCCGACTCATCACCCCACGTTCGCTCGGGACAACGGGGAAGATCTTGCGGAACTCCGCTTCCGCTTCCGGATCGAAACCGAGCATGGCCCAGGGATGCAGCAACCCGGCCTCGAGCCCGAAGATGCCGCCAGTCTTGGCACCGCTCAGCGCGATCGCCCGGCTGAGAATGATGTCGAACACCGGCTGGGTGTCGCTGGTGGAGGACGACATGACCTTCAGCACGTCGATGGTCGCCTCCTGGTGGGCAACCTGGACGGCGAGTTCGGTCGTGCGGGCCTCCAGCGCACGAAAGGTTTCGGCGCTGCGGATGGCGATGACCGCCTGTTCGGCGAAGGTTTTCAGGAGTGCCTTTTGGGCGCCGGAAAAATTGCCGGGCTCCGTCTTGCCAAGTGTCAGTGCACCAAGCACCGTACCTTGATGCAGCATCGGGACACCGACTGAGGCGCGCGGTCTGATCCCTCGCATGGCCGCGTCCACACCCTGGCCGAACTGGATATCGGGGACTTCGATCATTTCCCGCGTGAGGATCGCGCGTCCCCCCGCTGTTTCGGACGACGGTGGCCTTGGATACGAGGCAGCAAAGGCTATTTGTCCTTCGTCGCGGGCAAAGGCCAGGGATTGCGTCCACATATGCTGCATTTTGCCGTCGTATCGCCATACAGTGCAGGTAATGCCGTTGCACAAGGTGCGGGCGCGCTCGGCGATGATATCGAATACCGGAATCGGATCTCCGGGCGAGGCGGACATCGCCTTGAGCACGTCGATGGTGGCGGACTGGTGGTCGATCTGTTCGGCGAACTGCGTATTGCGGGCTGCAAGTTCGGCGGTGCGGGCTTCGAGGGCGCGGAAGGTCTCGGCCGACGTGATGGCGATGACCGCCTGTTCGGCAAAGGTTTTCAGCAACTCGACCTGCGTGTCGGAGAAGCCGCCGATTTCGTAGCTGGCAAGCGACATGATACCGATTACTTTGCCGTCGCGGAGCAAAGGCACCGTGATCCCCGAGCGGACGCCCGCTCGCCGTACGGCCGCCGACAGCCCCTCCTCCATGTCCGCATCGCGGATGTGCACGATCCGCCGCTCACGTATGGATATCGCGAGCGCCAGGTTCGGTTCCTGGTCTGCAGGCCTAGGGAACGTGCTCCTATAAGCGTCGACCACATCGGGCGACGAAACGTGAAAGACCGCCGTCCGGCAATGGATCAATGTCCCGTCGTACTCAAACAGACCCACGTGCGCGCCACCGCAAAGCACCTGCGCCTGGTCCGCGATGAGATCGAACACCGGCTGAGGGTCGCCCGGTGACGCTGACATCGCTTTCAGCACGTCGATGGTCGCGGCCTGGTGGTCAATATGTTCGGCGAAGGTTGTTTTACGAACAGAAAGCTCCATGGCGAGTGCATCGGCCAGGGCGAATGCCGCGTCGCGCTCCGCTCGCAGCGTCGCATTGGCGCGTCGCAGTTCGGCCAGGGCCTCTTCCTGCGTCCCGCTCATGCGGACACTCCCCTGGCGCTGATCCGCCGGTCGATCTCCGCCTTCAGCGCCGCGAAATCGATCGGTTTGGCATACACATCCTCCGCCCCGCCCTCCTGCGCCAGCCGCCGCGTCTCCGGGTCGCCATAGGCGGTGATCATGATCACCGGCAGGTCCGGCCGCAGCGCCTTCACCCGCGGCAGCAGTTCGAGCCCGGTCATGCCGGGCATGTTGATGTCCGACAGCAGCAGGATCAGCGCGCTGTCATCCGCGCGCTCGACCATGCCGAGCGCGGAGGGGGCGGAGGTCGCGAAATCCAGCGCGAAGCGGCCGCTGCGCATGTCGCGGCGGAATTGCTGGCGGAACAGGGCTTCGACGTCGGGTTCGTCGTCAACCACGAGGATGAGCAGGTTCATGCGACGGTTCCTTGCGTGGTGCGCGGCAGGGTGACGGTGAATTCGGTGAACATGCCGGGCGCACTGTCAACCGTGATGCTGCCGCCGTGCTGCTTGGTGACGACATCGTAGCTGATCGACAGCCCGAGCCCGGTGCCTTCGCCGGTCGGCTTGGTGGTGAAGAAGGGTTGGAACAGCTTGTTGCAGATCTCCGGCGGAATGCCGGTGCCGTTGTCGCGCACCCGGATTTCGACGGCGTCCCCGAGATCCCGCGTGGTGACTTTGAGGGTGGGCGCGAAGCCGGGTTCGCCCTCCGCCTTGCGCTTCGTGGCGGCGTAGAACCCGTTGTTGAACAGGTTGAGGAAGACGCGCGTGATGTCCTGCGGCGTCAGCATGATCGGCGCCATGCCCTGCGCGTAGTCGCGCTCCAGCGTGATGTTGAAGCCCTGGTTCTGCGCCCGGGCGCCGTGGAAGGCGAGGTTCAGCGCCTCCTCCACCTCGGCGTTGAGATCGACCGCGCGACGCTCGCCCGAACTGCCGCGCGAGTGCTCCAGCATCGCCCGCACGATGCCGTCGGCGCGTTTGCCGTGCTGGGTGATTTTTTGCAGGTTGGAGGTGAGGGTGGCGGTGATGTCCTCCACGTCGGCGCGGGTGTCGGCGTCGAGGCCGGCCAGGGTGGGCGCGATCGCCTCCGTCAGCTCGCCCAGCAACTCCACCGAGAGATCGGAGAAGTTGTTGACGAAGTTGAGCGGGTTCTTGATTTCATGGGCGATGCCGGCGGTGAGCTGGCCGAGCGAGGCCATCTTTTCCGCCTGGATGAGGTTGGCTTGCGCGATCTTGAGGTCGCGATAGGCCGCCTCGATGGTGCGGGTGGCCTGCTCGGCGGCGTCGCGCGCGGCGGCGATCTCGGCCTCGGCGCGCTTGCGCTCGGTGATGTCGGCGTAGATCACCACGAACCCGCCATCGCCAACCGGGTTGTTGCGTACCTCGACGGTGCGGCCATCGGGGCGGCTGCGTTCGAAGGCGCGACGTTGACCGGCAAGCGCGAGCACGCGGCGAACCTGTTCGTCGGCATTGGCGTCGGCGCCGTATTCGCCGCGCTGGGCAAGGATGCGGATATAGTCGGCGAAGGCGAGGCCCTGGGAGAGCGTGCCCTCGGGCAAATCGAGGATACGCAGGAAATTGCTGTTCCAGGCGACGAGGCGATGGTGCTCGTCGAACAGCGCGACGCCGTCGTTCATATTCTCGAAAGTGACGCTGAGCTCCTCCTGGCTCTGCGCAAGCTCGTCCGTGCGGGCGCGCAGCGCGTGCAGCGCCTTGGCGCTGGAAATCGCGATCACCGCCTGTTCGGCGAAGGATTCCACCAGGGCCACCGCTTCGTCGTCGAAGCCGCCGAGCTCGCCGCGGGACAGGCCGATGGCCCCGATGACGCGGCCGTCGCTCCTGAGCGGCACGCCGACGCCGGAGGCGGCGTTGCCCAATTGCAGGGACGAAGCGGCCTTGAAGGCCTGGTCGCTCGCGTAGTCACGGATATGCAGAACCTCCCCGGCCAGGATCGTGGCCCCATGAAGGGTCGTCTTCTCCAGGGCGCGCGGGAAGCTGGCCATGAGGCGTGCCACGGCTTCGGCGTCGTGTCCGATCATGACGCGCATGTGGTGCAGGTTGCCGTCGAACTCGCTGACGCTGGCGGCCTCGGCGCCACACAGTTCGCGGGCGCGCCGGGCGATCATCTCGAACACCGGCTGCGGATCGTCGGGCGAGGCGGAGATGGTCTTGAGGATCTCGATGCTGGCGGACTGCCGCGCGATCAGCCGCCGATTGTCCTCGTCGCGCACGCGCAATTCCCGCTGCGCCCTGGCCCCGGCGATGGCGATCACCGCCTGCTCGGCGAAGGATTGCAGCATGGCAACCTCGTCGTCAGTGAAGCCGCCGGCCTCCCTCCGCGTCATCGCCATGCCGCCCACCGGCCGCCCCTCGCGCAGCAGCGGCAGCGTCAGGCTGGTCCGAAAATCGTTCTGAGTTGCAATAGTCTGGTTGAAAGCACTCATCCTCGGGTCGGTCTGCGTATCGCGGATGTGGATCGCCTCGCCGGTCAGCACGACGCGGCCAACGAGAAGCTCCGGACGCGGCGGCGTCGGATATTGCCCCATCACCCGTTCGCGGGTCTCGGCATCGGCGCCCGCAATGGCGCGCATGTGCAGGAGTTCCCCGTCGAACTCGGCCACGCTCGCGACCTTCCCGCCGCACAGGCTCTGTGCCTGGCGCACGATCGTCTCGAATACCGGCTGCGGATCGTCGGGATTTTCCGAAATCGTCCGCAGGATCTCGATGCTCGCCGCCTGCCGCGCGATAAGTCGCCGGTTGTCCTCGTCGCGCACGCGCAACTCGGACAGCAGGCGAGCGTTCTCCATGGCGATGACGGCCTGGGCGGCGAAGGACTCGAGGACGGCGATTTCCGCCTCCTTGTAGGGCCGGACCTCGGTGCGGTTTGCACTCATCACGCCCAGCAGTACGCCGTCCTTGCGCAATGGAATGACCAGGCTGGTCCGCACGTCGGAGCGGTATCGCAGCCCTGCGGAGATCGCACCGGTTGGCGGCCCCGTGCGGGCACGAATATCCTCCGACTGGACATAGCGGGCACCCGCCAGCAATGCCCGCGCGGCGCCGTTCTCCGCTGCCGGGCTTGGCTGCCGCAGCATGGCGACGAACTCTTCGTCATAGCCATGCATCGCCACGCCGGCGATATTCATCCCATCGTGAAGGAACAGGCAGCCCCGGTCCGCACCGCACAGCGCGTGCGCCTTGGCCAGGATCGCTTCGAACACCGGCGCGAGATTGCCCGGATTGGCGTTGATCACCGCCAGGATCTCCGCCGTCGCCGTCTGCCGCTCCAGCGCCTCCTGCTGCTCGGTCAGCAGCCGTGCGTTCTCCATGGCGATGACGGCCTGAGCGGCGAAGTTTTCCAGCAGCGCGACCTGTTTGTCCGGCCACACCCCCGGCTCAAGCCGGTAGATCACGAACAGCCCGACCACCGCGTTGTCCTTCAGCAGCGGCACGTTCAACACCGAACGTCGTCCCCCACCGCCGATGTCCAGTTGGGGTACGCGGAGATCGAGGTTAGCCAAGAAAAACGGATGGGTCAGGACATCGACTACCTGAACGGGTCGCCGTGTGACGAGCACTTGTCCTGGCGGGGAGTCCGGCGTGGTGGGCTGCGGATTCCGCCGCCAGTGTTCGACCATCGCTTCGCTGACACCGCTGCTTGCCGCCAACGCGAACCGCAGCCCGTCATAGGTGTAAAGCATCCCGGAGGCCGCCCGGCACAGACGCAGCGCGTTCTGCAGCATCGCGTCGAACACCGGCGCGAGGTTGCCAGGGTTGGCGTTGATCACCTCCAACACCTCCGCCGTCGCCGTCTGCCGCTCCAGCGCCTCCCGCAGCTCCGTCAGCAGCCGCGCATTCTCCATCGCGATCACCGCCTGGGCTGCGAAGGATTCGAGCAGCGAGATTTCCTTGTCGGCGAAGGGGCGCACTTCCTGTCGGTAGATATGGAAGTAGCCAAGGACGGTTTCGTCCTTCAGGAGCGGGACCATCAGGTTCGTGCGCCCCCCTCCCAGCTCAACTATCGCACGGACGCTGGCATTGCCCGATCGATACTCCTCGGTGTCCTGGATGTCAGGCATCTGAATCGGGCGCCGCGTTTCGTAGAGCACGCGTGCGTTCGGCCCTACCCGCCGCGATCGGTTCGCGGCATCCCATACGGCGAGGGCAGGCGGAAGTCCCCGCGCCGCAAGCCCATGAACCATGTCGCCGTCCCGACGGATCAAACGGCCGAATGCGGCGCCGCACAGCCGCATGGCCTTTTCCAGGATGACGTCGAACACCGGCGCGAGATTGCCGGGGTTGGCGTTGATCACCGCCAGGATCTCCGCCGTCGCCGTCTGCCGCTCCAGCGCCTCGCGCTGTTCCGTCAGGAGGCGGGCGTTCTCCATGGCGATGACGGCCTGGGCGGCGAAGTTTTCCAGCAGCGCGATCTCCTTGGCGGAAAAGGCGCGCACCTCTTGCCGGTAGATCGTGATGGCGCCGCTGACGTCTGCGTCCTTGCAAAGCGGCACGAGTACAACCGTCCGCGCACCTCCCATCTCCGCCAGGGCGATGGCACCGGGAATGCCTGACTTGAAGATGTCCTCGTCCCGCCAATCGTCAATGTGCACGGCGCGGCGCGTTTGCCGCAACCGTGCCATCGGCCCCTCCGGGGAGCCCACCATCGGGTTCGCTGCCCTGAAAGCCGCGAGGCTCGCGGGTATGCCCTTATTCGCTACGTAGCGCATCCGCTCGCCGTCCGCGACGGCCATCAGGCCAAACGCGGCGCTGCACAGCCGCATGGCCTTCTCGAGGATGGTATCGAACACCGGCGCGAGGTTGCCCGGATTGGCGTTGATGACCGCGAGCACCTCCGCCGTCGCCGTCTGCTGCTCCAGCGCCTCGCGCGTCTCGGTCAGCAGCCGCGCGTTCTCCATGGCGATCACCGCCTGGGCGGCGAAGGATTCCAACAGCGCGATCTCGCGCTCGGCGAACGGCCGCACACCGTCGCGGAAGGCGCTGATGAAGCCGAGGAAGGCATCGTCCTGGCGCAGCGGTACCAGCAGGAGCGTGCGCACGCCGGTGTCCGCGAGGAGCGCCTGGGTAACGCCCGAACCGGCACCGGGGTCGCCCGCCAGGTCGGTGACGTGGACGAAGCGGCCGCCATCCATCAGTTCGCGATGACGGGCCGTCGGCGGGATCGGGTGCTGCATCACCGCTTCCGCCGAGGGCGGAAAGCCCCGCGTGGCAGCGGCATGGAACAGGGCGCCGTCGTAGCGCATCAGCGAGCCGATGCTGGCGCCGCAGAGCAGATGGGCCTTCTCAAGGATCGCATCGAACACCGGCGTAAGATCGCCCTGGGCGGTATTGATCACCTGGAGCACTTCGGCCATCGCCGTCTGCCGTTCCAGCGCCTCCTGCTGCTCGGTGAGCAGGCGGGCGTTCTCCATGGCGATGACGGCTTGGGCCGCGAAGGATTCGAGCAGTGAAATCTGCTTGTCGGTGAAAGGGCCGGGATCTCGTCGATAAATCCCGATCGCCCCGAGCGCGGCCTGGTCTTTGCGGAGCGCGACCACGAGCTGGGCGCGGACGCCGCCGATATCGACCAGCGCGCGGCGCGACGGGTCTCCGCTCGTGTAGGCCTCCGTGGCCGTGAGATCGGGCGTTTGTATGACGTTCTCGCCAGCGAGCACGCGCGCGAAGGTTGTGCCCGGTCCGCCAGGTAGCATCCTGACATTCAGACGCGCCGTGGCGAATTCCTCGGACATGCCGGAGACCGCCAGAAAGTTGTACGAGTCACCGTCGACCACGCCGAGTTCGCCGATCGATGCGCCACAGAGCTGCAAGGCGCGGTCGAGCATGGTCTGGAACACCGGAACCACGTTGCCGGGATTCGCGTTGATGACGGCCAGCACCTCCGCCGTCGCCGTCTGCCGCTCCAACGCCTCGCGCTGCTCCGTCAGCAGCCGCGCATTCTCCATCGCGATCACCGCCTGCGCGGCGAAGGATTCGAGCAGCGCGATCTGCTTGTCGGTGAAGGCGCGGACTTCCTGCCGGAAGAAGGTGAGCAGGCCGATCGACGTGCGGTCCTTGATCAACGGAACCTGGAGAACCGTCCGCGCTCCGCCAAGATCGACGATCGCGACCATCGCCTGCATGGCCCCGGTCCGATAGCCTTCGTCTTCCCGGAGATCGATGTCCTGGTCCGATTGCCCGGTTTCGAGCACCCGCCGCATCTTCCCAATGGGGACAAATGGGGAGGTGTTGCTGAAGGCGGCCAGTGCTTCGGGAACACCGCGTGTGGCGATGCCGTGCACGCGCCCACCGTCATAGGTGCGCAAGATGCCAAAGGCGCTCTGACAGAGCCGCATCGCATTCTCCAGCACGACGTCGAACACCGGCGCGAGATTGCCGGGATTGGCGTTGATCACCCCAAGCACCTCCGCCGTCGCCGTCTGCCGCTCCAGCGCCTCACGCTGCTCCGTGAGCAGGCGGGCATTCTCCATGGCGATGACGGCTTGGGCGGCGAAGCTCTCTAGAAGTGCGATCTGCTTGTCGGTGAAGGGGCGGACTTCCTGTCGGAAGAACGTGAACAGGCCGACCGACTCCTGGTCCTTCACCAGCGGGACGCTGAGCACCGTGCGGGCGCCGCCGAGATCGGCGAGGGCGCGCACATCGGCCTGCCCTGCCTGATAGAGTTCGGAATCCCGCAAGTCGAGCCGCATGAGCGGCCGTCCGGTCGCCAGCGTTTCGGCGAGCCCTCCGAGCGGGGTCGTCGGTCGGCCGTCCATGAATTCTACATAGGCCGTCGGCACACCGAGGGTGGCGAGAATATGAAGCTGCTCGCCGTCGAAGCGGCGCAGAATTCCGAACGCGACGCCGCACAGCGTCATCGCCTTCTCCAGCATCGCATCGAACACCGGCGCAAGGTTGCCGGGGTTGGCGTTGATCGCCTCCAGCACCTCCGCCGTCGCCGTCTGCCGCTCGAGCGCTTCACGCTGCTCCGTCAGCAGCCGCGCATTCTCCATCGCGATCACCGCCTGCGCGGCGAAGGATTCGAGCAGCGCGATCTCTTTTTCCACGAAGCCGCGGACCTCCTGGCGATAGATGGCGAACAACCCGATCGAGGCACCATCCTTCACCAGCGGCACGAACAGGATCGTGCGCGCGCCGCCAAGCTCCGTGAGGGCGAGGGCGGCGGGATGGTCCCGGTAACCCGGCATTTCCCGCACATCCAACAGCTGGACCGTGCGCCGGCTCGCCAACGCCTCAGCCAAGGGACCGGCCCGCATGGGCGTCCACGCACGGCCCGCGGTGTACTCGGCATAGGCCGCGGGAACGCCGAACGTCGCCAGCGTTCCCGCGTTTTGTCCGTCGAAGCCGCGCAGCATGCCGAACGCGGCCCCGCACAGCCGCATCGCCCGCTCCAGCATGGCGTGGAACACGGGGGCCAGGTTGCCCGGATTGGCGTTGATCACCGCCAGGATCTCCGCCGTCGCCGTCTGCCGTTCCAGCGCCTCCTGCTGCTCGGTGAGCAGGCGGGTGTTCTCGATGGCGATGACGGCCTGGTTGGCGAAGGTTTTGACCAGTTCGATCTGGCGCTCGGTGAAGGGTTCCACGCGTCGCCGCCACAGAACCATGGTGCCGATCGCGGTCCCGTCGCGCAGCAAGGGGACGCCGAGTGTCGTGCGCTGGCCATTGCGCGCGGCGATGCCGGCGTCGTAGCCAGCGATGTTTGACACGTCCTCCAGGTGGACGACCCGGCCGTCCAGCACGGAGCGCGCGAGTGCCGAGGGGGAGGCGGGGTCGATCGCGACGCGGCCGAGAGACTGAAGATTGGCGGCCTCGGCGACCCGTTCAGGCGGGAAAAGGGCGCCGAAGCTCAAATATCCATCCTCATAGCGCCAGATCGCGGCGCCCTCGGAGACGCAAAGCCGGGCGGCCGCCTCGACGAGCGTCGTCAGGACGGGTTGCAGATCGAGGGCGGAGCGGTTGATGACGGCGAGCACGTCGCTGGTGGCGGTTTGGTAGTCGAGGGACTCCTGGAGATCATCCGTGCGCGCCCGCAACTCGCCGAGCAGGCGGGCACTCTCCATCGCGATCGCCGCCTGGGCGGCGAAGGACTCCATGAGTGCGATATCGGCCGCCGCGAAGGGACGGACCTCCTGGCGGAAGACGGTGATCATGCCGATCACAGCGCCATCGCGCAGCAGCGGCACCAGCAACGTACTGCGCGCGCCGCCGATGTCGGCAACCGCGCGGCCCGACGCGGTGCCGTTGCGATAGGTGGCTTCATCGCGGAAATCCGCGATATTCACCGGGCCAAGGCTCTTCAGCAGGCGATCGGCCGAACTGCCCGGTTCAACGGCGACCGGACCGGTGCGGCGAAAGGCGGCCAGTTCGGGGGGCACGCCGAGGGCGGCGGCGAGGTGGAAGTGGTTGCCATCCCAGCGATAGGCCAGGCCGAAGCCCGCCCCGCACAGCCGCATCGCCCGCTCCAGCACCGCGGTGAACACCGGGCCGACGTCACCAGGTGTGCCGTTGATAACCTCCAGCACCTCCGCCAGCGCGGCCTCCCGGGCAAGGACGGCATCACGCTCGGCGATCAGCGCGGCGTTGGCGCGTTGGAGTTCGGCGATCCGTTCGTCCTGCGGTGCGGTCATACTTCCCCCACGAGGCCTGGGCTGTTGCTTCGTCTTTACGCCTTTTGCGGAATGTTAGGCCGGGGGTCGCAGGGTTCCAAGAGCGGTGACGCGTATGCTGATGTTCAGCAGGTTGTAGAGCGCACCCCCGCGTGACGTGCCTGCCGGGAGCGCAAACGTACGGTCATGCGCGTCCAGCACCATCTCTCGCGTCTCGTGCGCGACGCCCGCATGAACAGCATCCGGCTATGGCGCAGCCGCATGCATGCCTCCTTCACCGTCGCCGTGGCGCCGGCCAGCAGCACGATCTCGTGGCTCCAGTCGAACTGGTAGGCTTCGCCTGGCGCGAAACTCAACGGCACATAGGCATCCACCAAAGCCGACGCCCGATCGCGCTGCCAACCACGTGCATAGCGCCGTATCGCATCGTAGCCACCTTCGTAGCCCCGCCCACGGAGTTCCTCGAAGACCGGGATTAGGGTCAAACGCTCTCGCGGCACCCACGCCTCGTTGGCCTTCAGCATGGCGTCGAGATCAACCCGCCAAGGGCCTATCCGGGGTAGCGGCCATACCTCGCATTCATATTGCTGTGCGGTCGCCCCCCCGCGCAGCACCTTGCGCACGGTGTTGCGAGAAACATGCAGTTCCCGAACGATCTCCTTGATCGGCAGGCCTCGAACAAACAACTCGCGTCGGATCCGCGCAATTGTGTCCACGCCCTTCATCCCCTGCCCGCCCATCCCCAATCAGGACAGATAGTCTGCGTTCCAGGTCACCAGAGGGGGCAAATTCGCACGCCTCTCCCGGCTGGTCGACGCCATCGCCGACGGCCTCAGCGCACCGGCCCTGCGGCAGAAGCTCGACCAACTCGAAACCCGACGCACTGGAAGCCGCCCCAGGCTCATCAGGCCCCAAAGTCATATCAACACTTTCGTTAAAGGCGGTCCCAGGGGGCAGCGCGCCCTTGTCTTCCCTGCCAACTGGCTCCGCCCAGCGCGCAGTGGCATCACGCAGGGCGCAGGTCTTGGTCCTTGAGCGGGAGGTGGCGGATGCGGCGGTTGGTGGCGGCGAAGATGGCGTTGAGGACGGCGGGGGCGGCGACGGCGATGGTGGGTTCGCCGACGCCGCCCCAGAAATCGCCGGTGGGTACCACGACGGTTTCCACCTTTGGCATGTCGGCCATGCGGGCGACCTGATAGGTGTCGAAATTGCCTTCGGCGACGCGGCCTTTGGCGATGGTGATTTCGCTGTAGAGCAGAGCGGAGAGCCCATAGGCGAAGGAGCCGTCCACCTGGGCGTCGATCAGTTGCGGGTTGACGGCGTGGCCGGGATTGGTGCCGGCGACCAGGCGGTGGATTTTGAGTTCGCCTTTGGGGGAGACCGAGACCTCGGCGACGCAGGCGACGTAGCTGCCGTAGCCGTGGTTCTGCGCGATGCCGCGGAATACGCCGGGGGGGAGCGGCTTGCCCCAGCCGGCCTTGGCGGCCACGGCTTCCAGCACGGCGAGGTTCTTCGGGTTTTTCGCCATTAGCGGGCGGCGGAATGCCACCGGGTCCTTCCCGGCGGCGTGGGCGAGTTCATCGATGAAGCACTCGATATAGACGGCGTTCTGGTTGGTGTTCACCCCACGCCAGGGGCCGACCGGCACGTGGGTGTTGCGCATGGCGTGTTCGATCAGCAGGTCGGGGATTGCGTGGTAGCCGAACTCCTCGCCATTGGCGCTTTGGAACATGCGGGGGTCAACGCCGTTCTGCAGGCTTCCCGGGGAGGCGAAGGCCATGATGGACTGGCCGGAGATGCGCATGTGGAAGCCGGCGAGATTGCCGGCGGCGTCGAGCCCGGCGGTGAGGCGGCATTGGGTGATCGGGCGGTAGAAATCGTGCTGGGTGTCTTCCTCGCGGGTCCAGATCAGCTTCACCGGCACGCCCGGCAGCTGCTTGGCGAGGAGGACGGCGTAGCGCGTGTAGTCCTGGTTGCCGCGCCGGCCGAAGCCGCCGCCGAGGGTGGTTTTGTGCACCTTGACCTTGGCGAGGGGGACGGAGGCGGCTTCCGAGGCGGCGGCGAGGGCGCCCTCGCCGTTCTGCGTCGCGACCCAGACTTCGACGGCGTCGCCGGTGTAGAGCGCGGTGCAGTTCATCGGCTCCATGGTCGCGTGGGCGAGGAAGGGGGTGCCGTAGACCGCCTCGATTTTACGCGGGGCGGCGGCGATGGCGCCGGCGGCGTCGCCCTGCTTGAGGCCGGTGCCGGCGGTGGGCGCGCTGAGGCCCTCGGCGACGAATAGGGCGATGGCGGCGCTGTCGACGTTGCCGTTGCCGCGCTCGTCCCACACGATGGGCAGTTTCGCGAGTGCGGTTTTGGCCTGGTAGAACTTGTCGGCGACGACGGCGACGGCGTTGTCGGCGATGGCGAGCACGTGGCGCACGCCGGACATGCCGGCGATCGCCTTGGCATCGAAGCTCACCAGCTTGCCGCCGAAGACCGGGCTTTGCGCGATGGCGGCGTTCAGCATGCCCGGCACGGAGACGTCGAGCGCGTATTGCAGCTTGCCGGAGACCTTGGGCAGCGTGTCGAGCCGTTTCACGGATTTGCCGATGATGGTCCATTGCGCCGGGGTTTTCAGCGTCACCTCCGCGGGCACCGGCAGTTTGGCGGCGGCGGCGGCGACCTCGCCGAAGCGCAGGGTGCGGCCGCTCGGCGTGTGGGTGATGACGCTGGCCGACGCAGTGCAATCCGCCGCCGGCACGCCCCAGCGCGCGGCGGCGGCCTGCATGAGCATGGACCGCGCGGCGGCGCCGCCTTTGCGCACGTAGTCGACCGAGCCGCGCAGGCCGCGGCTGCCGCCGGTGGACATGTCGCCCCAGGCGCGCTTGCGGGCGAAATTGTCATGCGGGGCGACGAATTCGAGACGGACGAATTTCCAGTCGGCGTCCATCTCGTCGGCGACGAGCTGGGCGAGGCCGGTGGAGGTGCCCTGGCCCATTTCGCTGCGGGCGATGCGCACGACGATGCTGTCATCTTGGTGCACGACTGCCCAGATGCCGATCTCGGCGGCGCCGGTTTGCGCTTGGGCGGGCAGGCGCCAGCCGAGGGAGAAGGCGCCGGCGAGGGCGGCGGCGGTGAATTGGCGGCGATCGAGCTGCATCGTCCCCTCTCCCTACGCTTCGCCGGCGGCGGTGTGGATGGCCGCGCGGATGCGGTTATAGGTGCCGCAGCGGCAGATATTGGTCATCGCCGCATCGATATCGGCGTCGGTCGGCTTGGGCGTTTCCTTTAATAGCGCGGCGGCGGCCATGATCTGGCCGGACTGGCAGTAGCCGCATTGCGGCACGTCATGCGCGAGCCAGGCGCGCTGCACCGGATGGCTTTGGCCGTCGGGGGAGAGCCCCTCGATGGTGGTGATCTTGCCCGCGCCGACGCTCCCGACGGGGACCGAGCAGGAGCGCATCACCGCGCCATCGATATGCACGGAGCAGGCGCCACACTGGGCGATGCCGCAGCCGAACTTGGTGCCGGTCATGCCCAGCCATTCGCGGATCACCCACAGGAGGGGCGTTTCGGGATCGACGTCGACGCTGTGGTTCTGACCGTTGATCAGCAACGTTATCATCCTGCCCTCCTATGCCTGCGCGCCGGGATCATCGGAGAGACGCGCGGGCCATGCAAGCTGTTCCCGCCCCCCTCGACATCTCCGCGCAGGCGCGCAAACTGAGGGTCAACGCCGCGCCGCAGCGGCGATACCGGGGAGAGCAGACATGGCCGAATATGAGCACATCATCGTCGAAGTCGAACGCGGGCGGGCCCGCATCACGCTCAACCGGCCAGAGAAGCGCAACGCGCTCTCCTATGCGCTCCTCTCTGAACTCCACGATGCGCTGTGGGATGCCGATGACGACAAGCGGGTGCACTCCGTGATCCTGCGCGGCGCCGGGCCCTCGTTCTGCGCGGGCTATGACATCACGCCGGGCGTCAACGCCCCCGCGACCGCCACGCCGCGGCGCACGGGCAGCATCTACGACAAGAACACCACCATCGATGACGATATCTGGCGGCTCGAGCGCAGCCAGCGCCTGCGTATGGCGCTGTTCGACATGCACAAGCCGGTCATCGCGCAGGTGCATGGCAACTGCATCGCCGGCGGCACCGATATCGCCCTGCTGTCGGATATGGTGATCACCGCCGACAACGCGCGCTTCGGCTTCCCCCCCGCGCGGGACCTCGGCGCGCTGCCGAACCAGATGTGGATTTACAACACCGGCCCCCAATGGGCCAAACGCCTGCTGATGACCGGCGACACCATCACCGGCCGCGAAGCCGCCCTCATCGGCCTGGCCATGAAAGCCGTGCCGCCCGATCTCCTCGCAGCCGAATGCGAAGGCCTCGCCGACCGCATGGCCCTCATCGACCCCGACCTGCTCGCCGCCAATAAACGCATCGTCAACCTCGGCCTCGAACTCATGGGCGCCCGCACCCTGCAACGCCTCGCCGCCGAAAACGACGGCCGCGCGCATCTCGCGCCCGGCACCGAACGGTTCCGCCGGGTCGCCAAGGAGCAGGGGTTGCGCACTGCTTTGCAGGAGCGCGACCGGCAGTTTGGCGATGGGCGGGCGCGGGTGGATGGGCCGGAGATCAGGGATGCGCAGGGGAGGCTCGTGGAGGAGTAGGGGTGTTCTTTTTGTGAACAAAAAGAACCAAAAAAACTTTGTCCGGCTGGCGGCTGGGGGTGGGTCTTGGCCCTCTCAGGCTACGCCGTCGGCTCGCAGATTTTGGGGCGGGGGACGTAGCGGATCAGTTTGAGCCCCTTGCCCGTCCATTCGTAAAAGGCCGCCCCATCGGGAGCATCGGCGTCACTCGATGCACCGAGGACCACGAGCATGCGGCTGTCGACGCGAAACCGGAGCGCTTCGTATTGCAGCTTTTCCCCATCGTGCTGCTCGGGCACATGGTTGGTGCTGACGATGCCAAGCTGGTTATCGAAAAACACGCGGCCGGATTTCGCATCGACGATGACCGGCGTCAGGCAGGACGTGCCGCAGCCCCAGATCACAACCGTGTAGTGACCGGCGAAATTGGGGCCGGCGGCGGATTGCTGCCGGAGCATCGTGCGGAACCGCCATTCCTCCGGGGTCTTCATAACCGGCTTTGCCGGCCTGATTTTGACCCGGGGGGCAGGGTAATCGGAGAATTTCGGCGGGTCGATGATGTTGGCCAGCCGAATGTCGCAGTCGTCCGAGGCTTGCGGCACCGCGTGCGCAACCGTTGATGGCGCGGTGATTGCGAGCATCGCGGCGAGAGCGGGGAAGGCGTATCGGAGTGTTGCCATGGCGGGCGGCCGTTCTTTCAGGAATCATGCACACTTGATCAGCCGTCAGGCGACGATGGTGCGGATTCCACCGGCCTTCCTAATATTCCGGCTCTATCGCCGGCTCATCGCCGAATGAATTCTCCAATTCCCGACCACCATACTTGATGCCGAGAATGGAGCCGCGTTCATCGGCGACGCTGAAGACAACATCATGTGTCACCGGAGCGAGACAAGATGCGGTCCGCATGGCGTGCGCGGAGGCGTGCGAACACCTCATCCGCCGTCAGTGCGCGGGCGGGGTCGGCGGCCAGAGCGTCATAGGCTTGTGCCGCGTCCTCCCGCAGCCATCGTTCAATCGCCGCATCCCGTTCGCGCAATGCGCGCAGGCCCGCGCGCACCACTTCGCTGCCTGAGGCATAGGCGCCGGAGACCACCAGGGAGTCGATATATCCCGCGTGCTCCGGTGGCAGGCTGGATGTCCGCTTCTCGACCGCGGCCGTGCCATTCCCTCCAAGCGTCACGTAATGCGCAGGGTATGAATTTCTCATACCGGCCGCAAGCAGTTTGCAGGGAGGACAATGCGAGAAATATGCTTTCGTTCGGCGCAAGTGCCTGTATTGACGATTTTATACATTGCGTAAGCGGGCCGCCGGTTAGGATGTTTGCATCCCGCCACTCAACCATGCAGGCCATACTCACACCGTCGGCGACAGCGCCTCACGGACCGCTTCGGGGTTGCGGCCGATGACCACCAGATAGGCCCGGGCGGCGGCGTCGGGGTCTTTGCGGCCTTGCTCCCAATCCCGCAGGGTGCCGATCGGGATGTGAAACCGGGCGGCGAAATCCTCCTGGGACAGGCCGAGGGCGCGGCGGATCACCTTGGCTTGCGGGGTGCGCTTCATGCGCTTGAAGTCTTCCTGCGTGAGGGGCCGCGCGTCAGGGTCGCTCAGCGCGGCGGCGTGGCGCTGCTCGGCGGTCATCGCGTCGAGGCGGGTCCAGTCTTCGGGGGTGTCAGGTGTTTTGCTCATGGTATTCTCTATGCTCAAAATGTTCCGCCGCGCGTGCCGATATGACGCGGATTTTTTCCCCGCATCGTGTAGCTCGTGTAGGGCGTGTGTGGACGGCAAATACGGTATCACGACAAGGTTCCGATGCCGGTTTGCACTCGCCATCCACTCGATGAATCTTGCCCAGCCCCGCGAATTTGAAGACACTCTGGTGCTGTTTGGTTGACGAGGAACCCACGGATGCTGCGTCCTCTCTGTCTTCTCGGCTGCATATCCTGGCTGCTTCTTGCCGCTCCAGCACATGCTGACGACCGCACTACGACACAGGTGGCGAATCTCTTTCTGCGTTCATGCGTGAGGTTCGCTGGCGATGCCGGGCAACTCCGGAGCTGGATCGCAACGCAGGGGCTTCCGCAGGTGCCCTCCGACCAGGCGCTGAGATTGAATGACGGTCGCCCTGGCGTTGCCTTCGCTGCAAGTTCGCCAGATGGACGGATCGCATTAGCAGGCTGCGGAATAAATCCACCGAGTTCGCAACAGTTGAACGAATAGAAGCGGCGCCTCGGCCAATGCGAATCAATGATGCGCAACTTATCGGCATCGCGAGCTAAAATTACGTCGTGGCGTTACGAAATTCTCTTTTCCGCAGCCTGTTAGTCTCCGATGACCGCGGAGGCTGCCGGGTGGTGATGGAGAAGGCAGATGCCGCCAACGTCGAAACGGCGGTGCTCGCAGTCCTAAGCGCCAGCGGCGTGTCCTCGACGGCGGCCGGGAGGCAGG
>CAIPLM010000135.1 GCA_903865895.1 uncultured Rhodospirillales bacterium
CAAGATCCTCCGGATCGCGGCCGGCGCGAACCAGATCAATCATCTGACGACGAAACTCAGCAGAGTAGGGCGGGCGGGATTGGGGCATTGCATGAACCTCCGGGGAAAGCCTGGATGGCTCCACCAAAGCGGGTCAACTTCCCAGGCGCCGGTGTTGCGTTGACCGGGGCGGGGGGGCGGCGTAAGGAAACCTCCGGCTTGATCGGTGGGTTTGGGAGATTTCGGGCATGACGGATACCCGCGAGGCGCTGATGGTGGCGCGCACCTCGGATGGACGCACGGTGCGGCGGCCATTGTCGCCGCATTTACAGGTCTATCGGCCGCAAATCACCTCGGCGATGTCCATCCTGCATCGCATCACCGGCGTGGCGCTGTCCTGCGGCACGCTGTTGCTGGTGTGGTTCCTGATCGCTGCCGTCGAGTCTGACGCGGCTTATGCGCGGGTGGCCTGGTTCATCGGCTCGCCCGTCGGCTATCTGCTGATGTTCGGCTGGTCGGTGGCGCTGTGGTATCATTTCTGCAATGGCATCCGGCACATTTTCTGGGATTTCGGCATGGGCCTCGAGCTTCCGCAGGTGCATGCGAGCGGCAAGGCGGTGCTGGTGGCGACCGCGGTGCTGACGGTGTTGACCTGGGTTGTTTTCGCGGTCGTGCGGTAAGGAAGGCAGGACGATGACGGAAAAAGCGACTTCTCCCGCAATCATGCGCTCGATGCTGGGCCGCGCCCGCGGCCTCGGCTCGGCCCGCTCCGGCCTGCACCATTGGTGGGCCCAGCGGCTCACCGCCTTCGCGCTGGTGCCGCTGGTGCTGTGGTTTATCTACTCGGCCATTCGCCTGTCCGGCATGAAGCGCGGCGACGTCATCAACTGGGCGGTGGACCCGGTGGTGGGCACGTTGCTTGTCGCGCTCGTTCTGGCGTTGTTTCATCACATGCGGCTGGGTTTGCAAGTGGTGATTGAGGACTACATCCATGATGAGCGGCCGCGCATGGTGTGGCTGCTGGTGATGAAGGGGGTGACCGGCTTGCTCGGCCTCGCCGCCCTCGTCGCCGTGATCAAGCTCGCGATTTAACCGCTGGACGCCGCACGATGAACGCCATCACGAAACCTTCCCTCGGTGCCTATTCCGTCATCGACCACACCTACGACGTCGTCGTGGTCGGTGCCGGCGGCGCCGGACTGCGCGCGACGCTCGGCATGGGTGCCGCCGGCCTGAAAACCGCCTGCATCACCAAGGTCTTCCCCACCCGCAGCCACACCGTTGCCGCCCAGGGCGGCATTGGCGCCGCGCTCGGCAACATGGGCGAGGACGATTGGCGCTGGCACATGTACGACACCGTCAAGGGGTCGGACTGGCTGGGCGATCAGGACGCCATCGAATACATGTGCCGCGAGGCGATCCCGGCGGTGCATGAGCTTGAGCATTTCGGCGTTCCGTTCAGCCGCACCGAGGATGGCCGCATCTACCAGCGCCCGTTTGGCGGCCATATGACGGAATACGGCAAGGCCCCGGCGATGCGCGCCTGCGCCGCCGCCGACCGCACCGGCCACGCCATCCTGCACACGCTGTATCAGCAGAGCCTGAAGCACGAGGTGGAGTTCTTCGTCGAATACTTCGCGCTCGACCTCATCATGGACGAGGAAGGCGCCTGCCGCGGCGTGATGGCCTGGTGCCTGGAAGACGGCTCGATGCACCGCTTCCGCGCCCAGAAAGTGGTGCTGGCGACCGGCGGCTATGGCCGCGCCTATCTCTCCTGCACCTCCGCCCACACCTGCACGGGCGATGGCTCGGGCATGGTGCTGCGCGCCGGCCTGCCGGCGCAGGACATGGAGTTCGTGCAGTTCCACCCCACCGGCATTTTCCCGGCGGGCTGCCTGATCACCGAGGGCGCGCGCGGCGAGGGCGGCTACCTCACCAATTCCGAGGGCGAGCGCTTCATGGAGCGCTATGCACCGACCGCGAAGGACCTTGCCTCGCGTGACGTGGTGTCCCGCTCGATGACGCTGGAGATCAATGCCGGGCGCGGCTGCGGGCCGAACAAGGACCACATCATGCTCCATCTGGAGCATCTCGGCGCCGACATCCTCAACGAGCGCCTGCCCGGCATTTCCGAGACGGCGCGGGTGTTCGCCGGCGTCGAGGTCACCAAGGGTCCGATCCCGGTGCTGCCGACCGTGCATTACAACATGGGCGGCATCCCCACGAATTATCACGGCGAAGTCCTCCGCCCGACCAAGGACAACCCCGATGCGACGGTGGCGGGGCTGATGGCGGTCGGCGAAGCCGCCTGCGTCTCGGTGCACGGCGCCAACCGCCTGGGCACCAACTCGCTGCTCGACCTCGTGGTGTTCGGACGTGCCGCCGCGCATCGCGCCGCCGAGACGGTGAAATCCGGCGCCACCCAGGCGCCGCTGCCGGCCCGCGCCGGCGAGAAGGCGCTCGACAACCTCGACCGCGCCCGTCACGCCAAGGGCAACACCAAGGTGGCCGATCTGCGCCTTGAGATGCAGCGCGCCATGCAGGCCCATGCCGCGGTGTTCCGCAGCAGCGAAAGCATGACGCTGGGTGTGACGAAGATGCAGAAGATCTGGCAGGGCCTGTCGGACATGTCGGTTTCCGATCGCAGCCTGATCTGGAACTCGGACCTCATGGAGGCCCTGGAACTCCAGAACCTCATGGGCAACGCGATGACCACCATGGTCGGTGCCGAAGCCCGCAAGGAAAGCCGCGGCGCCCAGGCGCATGACGACTTCCCGGATCGTGACGACGAGAACTGGATGAAGCACACGCTCGCCTGGTGCGACGACAAGGGCAACGTCACCCTCGACTACCGGCCGGTGAAGATGCAGACGCTGACCAACGAGGTCTCCGTCTTCCCGCCGAAGAAGCGCGTCTACTGAGAAGGCCGAACGACAATGGCAACCTTCACCCTGCCCGCGAACAGCCGCATCCAGATCGGCAAGACCTACAAGGCCCCCAAGGGCGCCAAGCGGGTGCGCAACTTCAAGATCTACCGCTGGAACCCCGATGACGGCGCGAATCCCTCGACCGATACCTACGAGGTCGATCTCGACGCCTGCGGCCCGATGGTTCTCGACGCGCTGATCAAGATCAAGAACGAGGTCGACACCACGCTGACCTTCCGCCGCTCCTGCCGCGAAGGCATCTGCGGTTCCTGCGCGATGAACATCGATGGCACCAACACGCTCGCCTGCCTCAAACCGATCGAGGAGTGCAAGGGCGACGTGCGGATCAGCCCGCTGCCGCATATGCCCGTCGTGAAGGACCTGGTGCCCGACCTGAGCCAGGCCTACGCCCAGCTGCGCTCCATCGAGCCCTGGCTGCAATCCGACACCCCGGCGCCCCCGGATGGTGAGCGGCTGCAGAGCAAGGAGGAGCGCGCCGAGCTCGACGGCATGTGGGAGTGCATCCTGTGCTTCTGCTGCACCACCGCCTGCCCGTCCTATTGGTGGAACGGCGACAAGTATCTCGGCCCGGCCGTGCTGCTCGCCGCCTATCGCTGGATCGCCGATAGCCGCGACGAGCGGACCGGCGAGCGGCTGGATGCGCTGCAGGATCCGTTCAAGCTCTACCGCTGCCATACCATCATGAACTGCACCCAGACCTGCCCCAAGGGCCTCAACCCCGCCAAGGCGATCTCGCAGATCAAGACCCTGATGCTGGAACGCGCGGGCTGAGCACAGCGTCGGCGTTGATCGCGAGCCTCATTCTCGATCACGCCTTCCTGCGCATCGGCTGGACCAATTGGTCGGCGGTGATCCCTGGCCGGGTCTATCGCTCCAACCATCCGCTGCCCTTCCGTTTGCGCCAGGCGGCGGCGCGCTTCGGCATCCGCACGGTGTTCAACCTGCGCGGCGCCGCGCCCAATCCATCAACGGCACTATCCGAGGCTGAGGCGGGGCGCCTTGGCCTCACCCATGTGCCGATGGCTTTCGAGAGCCGCGGCGCGCCGCACCGCGAGCGCATCCTGCGCTTCCACTCGCTTTACCAGACCGCCGAATTCCCCATCCTGCTGCACTGCAAGTCCGGCGCCGATCGTGCCGGTCTCGCTGCGGGGCTGGTGGTCCTCTTCGAGGGCGGCACCGCGGCGCAGGCGGCGCGGCAGCTCTCGCTGCGCCATCTGCACATCGCCCTCTCGCCCACCGGCATTCTCGACGCCTTCTTCCGCCTCTACGCGGCACAGGGCGAAGGTCGCAAGCCGTTCCTCGACTGGGTGCGCGAGGACTATGACGAAGCCGCCTTGCGCGCCGCCTTCCGCCCCTGGCGCCTGTTCACCTTCATCAATGATCGGCTGTTGCGCCGGGAATAGGGCTTTTCCAGGCGGGGCATCCCGGGCAAACTTCGCGGCTGCAGCATGGAGAATGACCTATGGGCGGCCGAGACATTTTCAGGCAACGAGCGGCGCGATTCCTCGCTCCCCTGGTCCTAGTCAACGTCGCTGCCTGGATCGCGGCCGGCTTCGCCTTCGCGGACCATCCGGCGTTGATGGGCACCGCGTTGCTGGCCTGGGTGTTTGGCCTCCGCCACGCGGTCGACGCTGACCACATTGCGGCGATTGACAATTCGGTGCGTAAACTGATGCAGGATGGCGGCCAGCCGATGGGTGTCGGCACATGGTTCGCGCTCGGGCATTCGACCGTGGTGATACTCGCGAGCCTCGCACTGGCATTCGCGATCACCGGGATGGGCGAGGCGTTCGACGGCATGCGCGAAATCGGCGGCTTGATCGGCACATTGGCGTCGGGCGGCTTCCTGCTGCTGTTGGCCGCGGTGAACGTGGCGATCCTGCGGTCGGTCTGGCGCAGTTTCCAGGCCCTGCGCCGCGGAGTGCCGGACTCCGCCGCGGATCCCGGCACGGGCGGGCTGATCACCCGGCTGCTGCGCCCGCTGTTCCGCCTGGTGCGGCGCAGCTGGCACTTGTTCCCGGTCGGCGTGCTGTTCGGCCTCGGCTTCGACACGGCGACCGAAATCGGCCTGCTCGGCATGTCCGCCGCCGAGGCGGCACGCGGCCTTTCAGTATGGCGCGTCATGGTGTTCCCGGCGTTATTCACCGCGGGGATGGCCCTGGTTGACACGGCCGATTCGGTGCTGATGGTCCAGGCCTATGGCTGGGCCTTCCACGATCCCCTGCGCAAACTATGGTACAACCTCACGATTACCGCGACTTCAGTGGTCGTCGCCGTGCTGATCGGCGGAATGGAACTGCTCGGCCTGCTTGCCGACAAGCTTTCGCTGAGCGGTGGCGTCTGGTCGATGATCGCCAGCCTCAATGCCGATATGACCAATTTCGGGTTCGTCGTCGTGGCGGTGTTCGCCTTGAGTTGGGCGGTTTCCGCCGCTGTCTACCGGTGGCGGGTGGCATGAACGGGGAATTCCAAGGCTTCGCGCCACACGCCGAGGCGTTCTTCACCGAGCTTGCCGCCAACCAGGATCGCATTTGGTTCAACGACAACAAGGCGCGCTACGAGCGCGAGGTGAAGGCGCCGATGGAGGCGCTGATCGAGGATGTCGCGGCCGAGTTGGCCCGCCGGGCGATTCCGCTGACCGGGGATGCTAAGCGCGGCCTGTTCCGCATCCATCGCGACGTGCGCTTCAGCAAGAACAAGGCCCCCTACAAGACCCATGCCGGCGCGGTGCTGACGCGTGATGGCCGCAAGGGCACGCCGGGCCTGCTCTATATCCATCTCGACCCCACCGGCAGCTTCCTCGCCGCCGGGTTCTACCATGCCGACCCCTCGCAGCTTTCCCGCCTGCGCGATGCCATCGCCTATGGAGCGAAGGAGTTCCTGGCTTTGGAAGCCCGGCTGGCCGACAAAGGGCTCGAATTCTCCCGCGAGGAATCGCTCACCCGCCTGCCCCGCGGCTACGATATCGCCGCCGGCACGCCGGTCGAATGGGCGGTGAAGCTGCGCAACCTCGTGGTGCATCGCCCGATCGCCGATGCCGCCTTGCGCAGCCCCGCTTTGGTCGGCGATATCGCGGACTTCGCCGCCGACATCATGCCGCTCCTGGACTATGGCTGGGATGCGCTGTCCTGAACGAAAGACCTTCGATGAGTTTCCTGACCCCCTTCGTCCGCTACGAGGCCGAGGTGCTGCCCGCCTGGATCGACAGCAACAACCACATGAACATGGCCTACTACATGGTCATCTTCGATCTCGCGACCGACGTGATGTGGGAGGAGATGGGCATCGGCGCCACCTATAAGCGCACCACCACCAACGGCACCTTCACTGCCCGCGCCCATATCTCCTACGAGAACGAGATGCTGCTGGGCGAGCGCGGCCGCGTCTCAAGCCAGATCATCGGGCTCGATTCGAAGCGCCTGCACACGGTGCATGAGCTGTTCCGCCTGCATGACGGCAAGCGGGCGGCGACCTTCGAGATGCTGTCGCTGCACGTCGATCTCTCCATCCGCCGCGTGGCGCCCTGGCCGGAGGAACAGCTCCGCAGCCTGCAATCCGCCGCCGCCGCCCATGCCGCCCTCCCGGTGCCGGACTGGGCCGGCCGCCCGATCGCCATTCCCGGAGCGCGTTGATGAGCGACTTCCCCACCCCCTATGACCGCTTCGAGGGCGTGGTAAAGCCGGAGTGGATCGACCCCAACGGCCACATGAACCTCGCCTATTATTTGGTGATGTTCGACCATGCGCTCGATCTCATCTCCGCCGAATGGGACCTCGACTGGGCCTACACCAAGCGCGAGAACTGCAGCCCCTTCGCCGCCGAGACCCACACGCTCTACGAGCAGGAGTTGCTGGAGGGTGAGCGGGTGCGCATCCATAGCTGGGTGATCGCGGTGGATGCCAAGCGCCTGCATATCGCCCAGGAGATGTATCGCGCGCATGACATGCGCCGCGCCTGCTGCTGGGAGGCGATGATGCTGCATGTCGATCTCGGCAGCCGCAAAGTGGTGCCCTGGCCGGAGCCGCAGCGGAGCCGGCTGGACGCAACCGCCGCCGCCCATGCCCGCGTCGCCCCGCCGGACTGGGTTGGCCGCAAGGTTGGCATGCGTCGCTGAGCGGACGCTGTTTCCCGGCGGCATCACCCTATATGATGCGCCATGCCGTTCGATGCCGATAACTTCCCCGCCGAACACCACAACCGGGACCGCCGCCGAGTAGCGCGCTGGCTGTTCGCGATGTGCGGGATGATCCTGGTGATGATCGGGCTGGGCGGCGCCACACGGCTCACCGGCTCGGGCCTGTCGATCATGGAATGGGCGCCGATCATGGGCGCCCTGCCGCCGCTCAGCGAGGCGGAATGGCATCGCCTCTACGCGCTGTATCAGAAAATCCCGCAATACGAGCTGATCAACAAAGGCTTCGGCCTTGAGGGCTTCAAGCAGATATTCTGGCTGGAATGGACCCATCGCGCCTGGGGCCGGCTGATCGGCGTCGCCTTCGTGGTGCCGCTGGCCTGGTTCGCTTGGCGCGGCGCTATCGGCCGGCGCCTGTTGCCGAAGCTCGGCCTGCTCTTCCTGCTCGGCGGCGCGCAAGGAGCGGTCGGCTGGTTCATGGTCGCCTCCGGCTTCCTCCCCGACAGCACCGCGGTGTCGGCCTACCGGCTGGTGATCCACCTCAGCTTCGCGCTGGCGCTCTATGTCGCGTTGCTGTGGATCGGGCTCAGCGAATGGCGGCCGGGGCGCACGCACACGCCGCCGGGGCTGCGGCCGCGCGCCGTGCTGCTCGCGGCGCTTTCCGGCCTCACCATCCTCGCCGGCGGTTTCGTCGCCGGACTGCGGGCCGGGCTGACCTACAACACCTTCCCGCTGATGGATGGACGGCTGATCCCCGCCGGCTACGCCGATCACTCACCGTTCTGGCGCAACCTGACCGAGAATATCCCCGCCGTGCAGTTCGATCACCGGCTGCTCGCCACTCTCACCGCGCTGACCGCGATCTGGACGGCGCTGCGCTATTTGCCGCGCCTCGGCGCCGCCCCGGCGGCACGGCCGCTGTTCCTGCTCGCCGTGGCGGTGGTGGCGCAGTACGCGTTGGGGGTGATCACCCTGCTATGGGTGGTGCCGGTATCCCTCGGCACCGCTCACCAAATGCTGGCCGTGCTCGTGCTAAGCGCCGCCGTCGCCTTGTTGCACGCAACCCGTGCGCCCTCATCCCAGGATCAAGAATGTCCGCATCCTCAGGCCTGAACCCGCTCGCCACCACCGACGCGCTGTTCTTCGATCGCCCGGGCGCTACGCTCGACCGCGACACGGCGGCGCGCCTGCTGGGCGGTGCGCTGGCCAACGCCGATGACGGCGAGCTGTTCCTCGAATACCGCGAGAGCGAGCAGATCAGCCTCGATGACGGGCGCATCCGCAGCGCCGGCTTCGATACCTCCTACGGCTTCGGCCTGCGCGCGGTGGCTGGCGAGGCCACCGGCTTCGCCCATGCCGGCGAAATCAGCGAGGAGGCGCTGCGCCGCGCCGTCACCAGCGTTTCCGCCATCGCCGCCGGGCATAGTGGCACCGCCGCCGAGCCGCCGCGTGCCTCCAATGCGCGCCTGTACACCGAGGCGAACCCCTTCGCCGCGATGGATTTCGGCACCCGGACCGGCGTTCTGGCGGAGATCGATACCTACGCCCGCGGGGCGGATTCCCGCGTCCGCCAGGTGATGGCCTCGATCACCGGCGAGTGGCAGGCGGTGCAGATCATGCGCGCCGATGGCGTGCGGGTGGCCGATCTGCGGCCGCTGGTGCGGCTCAATGTCTCGGTCGTGGTGGAGCAGGACGGGCGGCGCGAGACCGGCAGCTTCGGCACCGGCGGGCGCTACGACTATGCTCATGTCACCGGCGAAGCGGTGTGGCGCGCGGCGGTGGACGAGGCGTTGCGCCAGGCGCTGGTCAATCTCGACAGCCGCCCCGCGCCAGCCGGCGAAATGCCGATCGTGCTCGGCCCGGGCTGGCCCGGCATCCTGCTGCACGAGGCGATCGGCCACGGGCTCGAGGGCGATTTCAACCGCAAGCAGACCTCGGCCTTCGCCGGGCTGATGAACCAGCGAATCGCCTCCCCAGGGGTGACGGTGGTGGATGACGGCACCATCCCCGATCGCCGCGGGTCGCTGACTGTGGATGACGAGGGCACGCCGACCTCGCGCACCGTGCTGATCGAGGACGGCTATCTGCGCGGCTATCTGCAGGACCGGCTGAATGCGCGCCTGATGGGCGTGCGGCCCACCGGCAACGGACGCCGCCAGTCCTACGCCCACGCGCCGATGCCGCGGATGACCAACACCATCATGCTCGGCGGCGACTCGACCGCGGAGGAGATGATCCGCTCGGTGAAGAAGGGTCTCTACGCGGTGAATTTCGGCGGTGGCCAGGTGGATATCACCTCCGGCAAGTTCGTTTTCTCGGCCAGCGAGGCCTATTTGATCGAGGACGGGAAGGTGACGGCGCCGGTGAAGGGCGCCACGCTGATCGGCAACGGGCCTGATGCGCTGACCAAGGTGGAGATGATCGGCAATGATCCCGGCCTCGATCCGGGCATCGGCACCTGCGGCAAAAACGGCCAGGGCGTCCCGGTCGGCGTCGGGCAGCCCACCCTGAAACTCGCGGGGCTGACGGTTGGCGGTACAGCCGCGTGACGCAGAAGGGGGCTTGCGGAATTAACGCTGAATTTGTGGTGCTATTAACAGTTTCTTAAGACGATCTGTTAAGATAGCGCCCGAGCCGGATGTGATCCGGCATAGTCGGTCGATGGCCATAAGTGGCCTGGAATTGAGCATCGCGGCAAGCGTGGTGCTCAATCTGCTCGATTCGGTCCCCTCCGCGGGGGCGTAGGTCGCATGTGCGACCCTCAATACAACCGTTAATTGTTCGTTCACCGCACGTTTTCACGCCGTCTTAACGCCGTTAATACGTACGCACGCAAAAGTATGTGGATGATCACTCCATGCAACCGGACCGGGCAACCCGAAGGGCCCTGTATCCAAAATGGAAGGACTCCACGCCATGACCACAATCGCCCTGCCCACTACCGACGCTGGCAAAGTCCGTCTCGGCGCGATCGCCCGCACCCTCCCGACCGCTGATGCCGGCAAGGTCCGCCTCGGCGCGATCGCCCGCACCCTCCCGACCGCTGATGCCGGCAAGGTCCGCCTCGGCGCCATCGCCCGCACCCTGCCGACCACCGACGCTGGCAAGGTCCGTCTCGGCGCCATCGCCCGCACGCTGCCGACCGCTGACGCCGGCAAGGTCC
>CAIPLM010000136.1 GCA_903865895.1 uncultured Rhodospirillales bacterium
AGCATTCCTTCAAATGCATGAGGTCCAGGGGCTCGGCCCCTGGCGGGGGTCGAGGGGGCAGCGCCCCCTCGCCTTGCCTTCAGCCGCCTACGAGCCGCCGCAGCCCTTCGGGCAGGCCGACCTCGGCAGCGATGCCGAGGGACTTCGTCGCATGCGTCGCATCGCCGATGGAGCGGCGGATGTCACCGGGGCGGGCTGGGCCGTGGCTGATATGGGCGTTGCGGCCGCAGGCGGCAGCGAGGTGTTCGGCGAGTTGCAGCACCGAGGTGCCCTGGCCGGTGCAGACATTGGCGACCGCGTTGCCGCCATGTGCCGTGGCGTAGCCCATCGCGGCGATGAGGTGGCGGACGATGTCGGCGACGTAGATGAAGTCGCGGACCTGTTGGCCGTCGCCGTGGATCTCGATCCCCTGCCCTTCCGCGATGCGGCGGGCGAAGATGGAGATCACGCCGCTATAGGGGGATTTGGGGTCCTGCCGCGGGCCGTAGACGTTGAAGAAGCGCAGGCCGAAGGAGGGCACGCCGTGCACGTGCCAGCCGGCGGCGGCGTGGAGTTCGGAGCCGAGCTTGTCGGCGCCATAGGCCGAGAGCGGGCGGGGGGTCAGGCCTTCATGGGCGGTCTCCCCGCCGGTATCGCCGTAGATCGCGGCGGAGGAGGCGTAGACGACGGGGATCCGGCCGGCATCGCGCGCCGCCTCCAGCACGCGGATGGTGCCACCAAGATTGACGCGGTGGCCCCCCATCCAGTCCTCGTTGGTTTTCGCCACCGAGGCGATGGCGGCGAGGTGGAAGCAGCCAGCGGCGCCCTGCATCAAGGCGGCGACGGCGGCGGGCTCCGCGACGTCGCCGATCATCAGCTCGCAGCGCGGATCGAGGTTCTCGCGCTTGCCGGTGGAGAGGTCATCGAGCCCGCGCACCTGGTGGCCGGCAGCCAGCAGGGCGTCGGCGAGATGGGAGCCGATGAAGCCGGCCACCCCGGTGACGGCGTAGAGGGCCACCCTATCCGCCCTTCACGCCGCCCGCGGTGAGGCCGGCGACGATTTCCTTCTGCATCAGCAGGGTCAGCAACAGCACCGGCAGCGTCACCAGCAGGGCGGCGGCGGCGAGCGGGCCCCAACTCACCTGCTCGAAGGTCAGCACGTTATAGACCGCCACCGGCAAGGTGCGGGTTTCGCGCCCGGCCAGCACCACGCCGAAGATGAAGTTGTTCCACGAGAAGATGAAGGCGAGGATCAACGCCACCACGATGCCGGGCCGCGCCAGCGGCAGCGCGATGAAGCGGAACGCCTGCCAGATCGTCGCGCCATCCACCAGCGCCGCCTCCTCCAACTCGTTCGGCAGCCCCTCGAAGAAGCCGATCATCACCCAAACCACGATCGGCACGGTGATGACGAGATGGGTGATCACCAGCGGCAGCAGGCTGCCGATCATGCCCATCCACTGGAACAGCAGAAACAGCGGCACGAGGTAGGAGAGGCCGGGCGTCACACGGGCGATCATGATCAGCGCCGCGACCTTGTGCGCCTTGGACTTTGCAACTCCGAACCCGGCCGGCACACCCACCAGCAGCGCCAGCCCGGTGGCAGAGAAAGAGACCACGATCGAGTTGTAGAGATAGCCACCGATCGAGGGATAGGTGAACCAGGTCCGCCCGAAGGCGTCGAAGTCTTCCCAGAATAAGGTGACAAAATCGTTCTTCTCGAACACGTCGATGAAGTTCGCCCAGGTCGGATGGGTCGGGATGAAGACCGGCGGGAAGGCGGTGTTGTCGAGCTCGTTCTTGAAGGAGAGCGACAGCATCCACAGGAACACGAGGATCGCCGGCGAAACCAGGGCGAACACCGAGAGGCCGAAGCCGATATTGCCGAACAGGCGGCGGATCTGATGAGGTCGCATCTCAGTAGGCCTGCCTGCGTGCGCCGAACAGCAACAGGCTGATCAGCAGGATGATGACGAAGAACACGACCACGATCGCCGAGGCGTAGCCCATGTCGTAGAAGCTGAACGCCTCGAGGTAGAGCAGGTAGTTCATCGTCTCGCTCGACGTGCCAGGTCCGCCGCCAGAGATGACGAAGATGATGTCGAGCGATTTCAGCGCGTCGATGGTGCGGATCACCAGCGCCACCATGATGTGCGGCCAGACCAGCGGCAGTGTGATGTGGACGAAGGAGTCCCATCCGCTCGCGCCATCGATGCGGGCGGCCTCGTAGGGGTCAACCGGGAGAGAGGCGAGGCCGCCCAGCACGATCAGCATCACCAGCGGCGTCCATTGCCAGGTCTCGACCATCACCAGCGTCGGGATCACGGTGTTGGGGGCATAGACCCAGGAGGACATCGGCAGTCCGACCACGCTCAGCAGGTAGTTCAGCACGCCGAGCTGGGGGTGGAACATCATCGTCCATACCAGGGCGACGGCGACGGGGGTGGCCATCATCGGCAGAATGAACAGCGTGCGGGCGAGGCCGCGCAGCGGGAACTTGCGGTGGAAGCAGACCGCCGCGGCGATGCCGAGCAGCATGGGGAAAATCACTGCCAGCGCGGTAAAATACAGCGTGCGCACCGCGGACCACAGGAAGCGCTCATCGGTGAACAGCCGCTTGTAGTTGCCGAGCCCGTGGAAGGTGATGGCGCCGCCGACATGCCAATCCATCACCGACATGTAGAGGGTGAAGATCCAGGGGAAGACGATCACCGCGAAAACGATCACCCCGGCCGGAACCAGGAAGGGCCAGTATTGCCGCGCATAGTTGCGGCCGCGCAGCCCCATGGCGGAGGTCGCGCCGCTCATGCGTTTGCAGCCCGGCTCGATCGCCCCGAATTCACGCGCAAAACGCCCGTCCTCCCGACATGGTTGCGCCGATCATAGAGCCATCGGCCGGGCATGGAAGGGGCGGCGCTCTCAGGGAACGGGAAGCTCGGTCATCTTGCACAAATTGGCCCGCTTCTTCTCCATCGCCTTGCCATCCGCGAACACCACGCGCAGATCGAAGATGCAGTGCCCGTCACGCTTGAAGCCGATCAACTGCCCCTTGTCGGGCGGCAGCGGCGCGGCGAGGCGGTTCTCGCCCGCCTCGGCACCACCGGCGGGGGCTGCGCGGAATTCCGTGATGTTGCGGGCCGAGCGGTTGAACAGGCGGAAGGTCGGATCATCGGCCGGCTTTCCGGTGGCGGCCACCGGCAGGTTGGAGGCGGCGGCCCCGAAGGCGACGTCCTCAATTGCGCAGGTGTTCACCCCCTTGCGCTCCTCGGGCTTGCCATCGGCATAGACCACGCGGATGTCAAAGATGCAGTTGGTGTCCACCCGTCGGCGCACCGCGTAGTTCGCCCCGGGGGCGATGCTCACCGCGCCATTGTTCTTACCGTCCAGCCGGTTTTGCCCCCAATTGGCATTCCCGGCCGTGGTGACGAACAACTCGCGAATCGGCTGGGTCCCTCGGTTGACCAGGTTGAAGGAGGAGTTCTGCCCCCCCGCCGGCGGCGCGGCGGGCGCGGGCTTCGGCTGCGCGGCGAGCGGGCCGGCGACGGCAAACGTGAGAGCGGCAGTGAGCAGCAGTCGGCGGAACATGTGGCAGTCTCCTCGGATCACCACCGCCCTATCTGGGCATTGCGGGCGCGGCGCACAACATGGCGGATCCATGCGAGTTGCGGCAGCAGCAGCAGGAGCGGCAGCAGCATCTTGGCGATCGGCCCGGCATGCATGAAGGCCACCGCCACCACCCCGCCGATCGCCGCGAACCCCCAATGCACGACGGCGATCCACCGGGCATCCATCCCGGCACGATAGGCGATCTGGTAGAGATGCCCGCGATGCGCCTGGGTCAGCCGATCCCCAGCCAAAGCGCGGCGGACGAGCGTGAAGGCGACGTCGAACAGCACGCCGGAGAGCAGCATCGGCACGATCAGCAGGCTCATCCCCGCCGTGCTGAACCGCCCGGCCGCCACGCCCAGCACCGCGAGCACGAAGCCGCAGAACTGGCTGCCGACATCGCCCATGAAAATCCGCGCCCGCGGATAGTTGAACGGCAGGAAGCCGATCAAGCCCGAGGCCAGCAGCAGCGCCGCGAAATAGACGAACCAGCCCTCCTGCTCCTGCCCGATGAAGGCGAGGAACAGGCAGGCCACCAGCGCCGTGCCGGCGGCCAACCCATTCAGCCCATCGATGAAGTTCATCGCGTTGGTCGCGAACAGGATCCACACCAAGGTGATCGGCACGCCGAGCCAGCCGACATCCACGGCGCCGAGCAGCGGCAAATTGAACACATGGATCCACAACCCGCTGCCGATCGCCGCCAGCGCCGCCAGCACCTGGGCGCCGAGCTTGATGGCAAACGGCCAGTCGCGGATATCGTCGATGAAGCTCACCACCGCGATCGCCGCCGCCGCCAGGATCACGCCGCGGAAATACGGATCGGCGATGCGCGAGAAGGTCGCGGTGCCGTACAACACGGCGATCCCCAGCATGAACGCCACCACCACGCCCACCCCGCCCCCCTTGGGCGTGGGGTTGCGATGGGCGCTGCGGGCGTTCGGCGTATCCATCACCCGCGCCGTGATCATGGCACGCACGGTGATCGCCGAGACCACCGCGAGGCCGGCGAAAAACAGCAGGTGGCGCAGGAAAGCGAGCAACGTCATGGCGCCTGCTTACTCCGGCGCGACGAGTGGCGTATAGCGGGGCCGATGCGTATCTCTCGCGCCCCCACGCGAATCCTGATCAACGCCGGCCTGGACGGGCTGCTGGCGGGCATTGCCGTGCCCTTGGCGCAGTTCATGGCGGCGCCCGATGGCGATCCGTTCCATCCGCTCTGGGCGATTCCCTGGGGCGCGGCGGCGCTGCTGCTGGCCGGCATCCCCTTCCGCCTCTCCGTGCAATACTGGCGTTTCGCGGGAGTGGGGGACTTGCTGGGCGTCGCCGCCGCCTCCATCGCAGCGGCCGCCCTGTTCCCGGTGGTGCTGCACGAGGCCGGGGTGCTGCCCGTCACGCTGGCCTTCCCCGCCATCCATGCCCTCGTGCTGATGGTCCTGCTCAGCCTGCCCCGCATCGGCTACCGCCTGATGCGCGAGAATCCGGCCCGCGAGGGCGCCGCCCAATCCGTGCTGCTGGTCGGCGCCGGCGAGGGGGCCGATATCTTCATGCGCGCCCTCGCCGCCGACCGCGCCGCCCCTTTCGTGGTCGCCGGCCTGCTCGCCCGCGGCCGCGGCCAGACCGGCCGGCGCATCAATGGCCACGCCATCATCGGCGGCATCGATGACGCCGCCGCCGTCCTCGCTCGTCTCCGCGCCGAAGACCGCCTGCCCGCCTCCCTCGTCGTCACCGATGGCGACCTCCCCGGCAGCGCCCTTGGCTCCCTGATGGAAGCGGCCGATCGCGAGGGCCTGCGCGTCTACCGCGCCCCCCGCCCCACCGCGCTTGACCCGGCCGGCACCAACAGCGTGGACCTCAAGCCGATGGCGATCGAGGACCTGCTGAACCGCCCGCAAGTCCCGCTCGATCGCGCCGGCATGGCGCGGATGATCCAGGGCCGCCGCGTCATCGTCACCGGCGCCGGCGGCTCCATCGGCTCCGAACTCGCCCGCCAGGTCGCCGCCCTCGGGCCGGACCTCCTGGTGCTTCTCGACATCAGCGAATTCGCCCTCTGGCAGATCGACCTCGAACTCACCGAGAGCTTCCCCGCCATCCCCCGCCAGGCCGTCATCGCCGATGTGCGCGATGCCGCCCGCATCACCACCCTCTTCGCCACCTTGCGGCCGGAACTCGTCTTCCACGCCGCCGCCCTCAAGCACGTGCCGATCGTCGAATCCAACCCGCTCGAGGGCCTGCTCACCAACGTCATCGGCACCCGCGCCGTGGCCGATGCCGCCCGCGCCAATGGCGCCGCGGCGATGGTGGTGATCTCCACCGACAAGGCGGTCAACCCCACCAGCGTGATGGGCGCCTCCAAGCGCATGGCGGAGATGTACTGCCAGGCGCTCGACGTCCAGGCGCAAACCAGTGGCGGCATGCGCTGCATCACCGTGCGCTTCGGCAATGTGCTGGGCTCCACCGGCTCCGTCGTCCCCCTCTTCCAGCGCCAGCTCGCCCGCGGCGGCCCCCTCACCGTCACCCACCCGGACATGCAGCGCTATTTCATGACCGTCCGCGAAGCCGTCGGCCTGGTCCTGCAAGCCTCCGTCGCCGGCACCACCGATGCCACCCATGAAGGCGGCATCTTCGTGCTGGACATGGGGGAGCCGGTGAAAATCGTCGATCTCGCCCGCCAGATGATCCGCCTCGCCGGATTGCGCCCGGATATCGACGTCGAAATCCGCTTCACCGGCCTGCGCCCCGGCGAAAAACTGTTCGAGGAAATGTTCCACGGCAAGGAACCCCCCTCCCCCACAAGCTTCCCCGGCCTCCTCATGGCCACCCCCCGCACTGCCGACCCCGCTCTGGTCGGCCGCGCCATCGACGAGCTCGCCAATTCCTGCCACGCCGGCCAGACCAAACTGGCCTTGGCCCAGCTTGCCCGAATGGTGCCAGAATTCGCGCATAACGCGGATGGCAGCATCGGCGCACGCGCCTGAAGGACCCACCGGATGACTGACAATCGCATGACCGCCTCCCCCATCCCCTTCCTTGACCTCAAGGCCCAGCAGCGCCGCATCGCCGCCGATCTGCGCGCGCGGATCGACCGGGTGCTGGAGCACTGCCAGTTCATCCTCGGCCCCGAAGTCGCCGAACTCGAAACCGCCCTCGCCCAATTCTGCGGCGCCAACCACTGCGTCACCATCTCCTCGGGCACCGACGCGATCCAGATCGCCATGATGGCCGAGGATATCGGCCCCGGGGACGCCGTTTTCCTCCCCGCCTTCACCTACACCGCCACCGCCGAGGTCCCCCTCGTGCTCGGCGCAACCCCGGTCTTCGTCGACGTCGATCCCCGCACCTTCCAGATCAACCCCGACCATCTCGCGAGCCGCATCGCCGAAACCCGCGCCAAGACAAAGCTCACGCCGAAAATGGTGATCGGCGTCGATCTCTTCGGCCAGCCCGCGGATTGGCCGGCCATCTCCGCCATCGCCGCCCGCGAGGGCCTCTTCACGCTCGATGACTGCGCCCAGAGCTACGGCGCCACCCATCACGGCGTGCCGCTGGGCACCCAGGCCGACGCCACCATCGCCAGCTTCTTCCCCTCCAAATCCCTCGGCGCCTATGGCGACGGCGGCGCGATCTTCACCCAATCCGCCGAAAAGGCCGAGCTCTACCGCTCGCTGCGCACCCATGGCGAAGGCAAAACCCGCTACGAAGTGCTGCGCACCGGCATGAACGGCCGGATGGACACCATGCAGGCCGCCGTCCTGCTCTCCAAACTCACCGTCTTCGCCGACGAGCTCAAAGCCCGCGAACGCATCGCCCAAACCTATGAGCGCCGCCTCGGCAACGCCGTCGTCACCCCCACCCGCGTGCCCGACAGCACCAGCGCCTGGGCCGTCTACTCCATCCTCCTGCCCGACGCCGCCGCCCGCGATCGCATGCAAGCCGGCCTCAAATCCGCCGGCGTCCCCTCCGCCGTCTACTACCCCAAACCCCTCCACCATCAGCCCGCCTACCGCCCCACCCATGACGGCGCCGCCCTGCCCGTCAGCGAGGACCTCGCCACCCGCATCATGGCGCTCCCCATCCACCCCGACCTCACCGACCACGACCTAGACCGCATCTGCACCGCCGTCCTGGCCAACGTCTAACCCCCCCACTTCCCCCTCTCCCGCGTTTGCGGGAGAGGGTTGGGGTGAGGGTAGCGCCGCCGCACAGACCCCAGCAAATCGGCATATAATGTCGATATCGCAACAAACAAGCCACACCTCCCCCCATCTCGCCTAATCCCGCGGCAACCTGCGCGGCAACAGCTTCATCGGCTGCCCCTCCGAGTTCGGATACCGCAGGATCGCCTCGCGCTCCCGCCGCGTCAGCCGCCGCCGCGGTCGCTTGCCCGCCGACGCGGCCGCGCCGGCGCCCGAACCGGCACCACGCCGCACCCGCTTTGCCAGCGCCGGCACCGAGGCCGGCGAAATCCCCAACATATGGCACAGCGGCCGAAACATCGCCTGCGCCTGCGGATACAGCGCCAGAATCCCCGCCGCATCCGGCCGCGACAGCAGCGTCTCCACCTGCCCGCTCACCCCGCCGGACCGCCACCCCACCACCGCCCGCACCCAGGCCCGCGCCATCGGCAACCGCACCCGCGGGCGGACCGGCGCCTTACACCCCGCGCGCGACGGCCGGACCGCATGCGGCCGCATCAACCCCGCCTCATGCCGCCGCACCAGCGCAGCAAACCGGCTCAGCACCCGCCCCATATAGGCCGAGAACGGCGCCAGCATCGCCGCCCGCTTATGCGTGGCATCGCCGAACCCGAGCGCGCCACGCAACCGCCCCATCACGTCCCGCAGCAGGGACACGATCAGGCAGGCCGGCAGGGGGGATGGGTCGGTGAGCCATAATATCATTCACACCGTATATAATGTCCAAACTTGGCGCGCAAGCTAATTTTCCAGAAATTCGAAATTTTTATCCTACGACCCGCCGCGCACCCTCAGCCTGCCAGGATGAAATCCCGCAACGCCCGCATCGCCAGCGCCGGATCGTCGTTATGCACGCCATGCCCGGCATCCGGCACCCGCACGAGGGTCGCGAGCCCCGGCGGCAGGCAGGAGACGATCAACTCACTGCGGGAAATCGGGGTGATCGGGTCGTCCTCGCCCGCCATCACCAGCGTCGGGCATTGGATGCGCCCGAGCCCGGCGCGGAAATCGAGCCGCACGCTCTCGCCATCGCCGTTGCCGGCGAAATGGAAGGCCACCGCGTCATTGCGCTCGGTGCGGCTGAACGCGTCAGGATTGCGGGTGGCGCGCCGGTTGTAGAGCGGCGAGCAGACCGCCTGATAAGCCGCCGAGGTCTCCGGGCTCGGCGTCTTCCACCGCGCCTCCGCCACCCGCCGCGCCTCGGGCCCGCCGAGCCGCTCGAACACGCCGTAGATCTCCTCGCGATCCACCTTGGGCGAGGTGCTGTAGAGGATCAGCTTGCCGGGATGCGCCGGATGCCGCGTCGCATAGGCCTGCGCCACCATGCCGCCGAAGGAATAGCCGAGCACGATCGGCTTCTCGATGCCAAGCGCCACACAGAAGGCGTGCACATCATCGCCCCACTGGTCGAGATTCCACTCCTCCGGCCCGCGCCGGTCCGAGCGGCCCTGCCCGCGATGATCGAGATAAACCAGCTGCGCCACCTCGGCGAGGCTGTCGAAGGCCGGCTTGAACGTCGAATGATCCCCGCCCGGCCCGCCATGCAACAACACCAGCGTCGGCCGCTCCCGCATGACCGGCCCATCCGGCACCAGCTTGGGGCCGGTGACATCGAAGAACAGGCGGGCGCCGTAGTCGGTGATGTGCATGGGGAAATCCGGAACGGAGATCTTCTTTTTGTGAACAAAAAGAAGAAAAAAGACTTTTTATCCGTTTGCTTCGCGCCCTCCAGGGACAGCGCAAAGCAAATCGGATAAAAGTTTTTTGGTTCTTTTTTCAAAAAAGAACCGCTTACTTACGCCTCGATACGCGCCGTCGCCGTGCCGCTCACCACTTCCTTGCCATCCTGATTGGTGGTGGAAATCGTGAGATCGACGAGGTGTTCGCCGCCTTCCTCGCGGATGGCGGCCACCGTGGCGGTCGCGGTCAGCGTGTCGCCTGGCCATACCTGGTTGGTGAAGCGCACCCCGAACTTCTTCAGCGTGCCGTCGCCGACGAAGTTGGTCAGCATCTTGCCGGTCAGGCCCATGCTCAGCATGCCGTGGGCGAACACGCCGGGGTAGCCGGCGACTTCCTTGGTGTAGAGGTCGTCGGTGTGCAGCGGGTTATAATCGCCCGACGTGCCGGCATACATCACCAGCTGGGTGCGGCTGAGGTTCTCGATGACGACTTCGCTGTGGGTCTGGCCGACGGCCAGCGCGGATTTCTTGAGTGCCATGTGTGTTCTCCTCAGCCCTGGGCCACGGGCTTCTCGGTGCGCACGCCCACGCTGCGGGCGGTCACCACCAGTTCGCCGTTCTGGTCGCGGTAATCGGTGATGCGCTCGGAAAACACGAGCTTGCCGGCCCGCTTGCTTTCCTTCTCCCAGGTCGCGCCGGCGCGGGTCTCAACCGTCAGCACGTCACCAGGGCGCACGGCGCGGTGGTATTCGAAATGCTGCTCGGCATGCAGCCCGCCCGAGGAGGCCGGCTTCTCGGTGATGCCCGAGGGGCCCTTGGCGGAGCCGAACCATTTCTGGCCATGCTTGGGGCGCAGGAAGTAATCAGGATCGAACTGCGCGACCGCCTGCGGGAAGGTCGGCGGCGCGATGATGCCGCCGGCCTCGCTCGATTTGGCCGCTTCCGCGTCATGGTAGACGGGGTTGGGGTCATCGACCGAGCGGGCGAACATCATGATATGCGATGCTTCGACGGGAAATGTGATCTTGGCCAATTCAGGTCCTCCGTGTTGTGGCAGGCCCGGACTGCGCCGGGCTCCAGACCGGGAAAGCATAGCCGATTCATGGCGCGGCGCCAGCGGGGCAGGTGAGGCGAAGGAAGCGGTTCTTTTTTTGGAAAAAAAGAACCAAAAAAACTTTGATCCTTTTGCCGCGGAGTGTCCCCGGGGAACCCCGCACCAAACGGATAGAAAGTTCTTGCTTCTTTTTTCAAAAAGAAGCGCTCGCTTCCCTCCCTATGCCGCGTTCGCCTTGCACCAGCGCGCCACCTGCTCATGGGTGGCGAACCAAACGCTGCCGGTCGATTTGATATACTTGATCAGCCGCTCCAGCATGGTGATGCGGCTGCGATGCCCGATCACATGCGGATGCATGGTGAGCAGAAACAGCCCGCCCTCGGCCAGCGCGCCATCGAACTCGGCCTTGAAGATCTCCTCCACCGAGGAGGGCGGCGTGTACGGCCGCAGGCCCGAGAAGCGCTGCATGTTGAAATACACCGCATCATCGCGGATCCACTCCGGCGGCAGCTCGATCACCCCCGTCGGGTTGCCGTCCGCCAGCAGCTCATAGGGCTCGTCATCGGCCATCAGCGAGCTGTCATAGAGCAGCCCCATCTCGACGATGATGCGCAGCGTATTGGGCGAGAAATCCCAGCTCGCCGTGCGCATCCCCACCGGCGCCCGGCCGGAGAGCCGCTCCAGCACGTCAGCCGCGCGATAGCTCAGCTCGCGCTCGGCCATGAAGGGCAGCGAGGTGTTGCGCTCATGGATCCAGGAGTGGATGCCGATCTCATGCCCCTCGGCCGCCACGCCGCGCACCTCATCGGGGTGCAGCAGGGCGGAAACCGCGGGGTAGAAGAACGTCGCCGGGATGCTTTCGCGCTCCAGCAGCTTGCGGATGCGCGGCACGCCCTGCCGGGCGCCATACTGGCCCTGGCTGATGCGCATGGGGCTCTCATCCATGTCGCGCAGCGGGATGGTCTCATGGTCGGCGTCGAAAGAGAGCGCCACGGCGCACTTGGCCCCATTCGGCCAGGCGCGCGGCGAGAGGCTGCGCCCCGCCCGTGCCCGCTCGACGATACGGCGCCATACCTCTTCCGGCCATTCCCAGGCCTCGCCTGCGGGATGCGTGGGCGTCTCTTCCATCGTCGGTATCCTTTTGCGGCACGAAGATGGACATGCTGCAATGTTTCCGCCGCCGCCGGAAGGGGGCGCCGGCGGGGATCTATCAGATCACCCGCGCGGTCTCGGCGAAGGCGAAATAGCGCCGCCGCGCCTCGCTGAAGATCGGCCCGGCATTCAGCGCGCGGCTCTCATAGCGCGTGCAGGGCACCACCTTGCCGTAATTCCCCACCGAGAAAATTTCGTCCGCGGCGTGCAGGTCGGCATCCACCAGCGTGGTCTCCACCGCCTCGATCCCGGCCTCGGCCAGCAGCAGCAGCGTGCGCCGCCGCGTGATGCCGGCGAGGAAGGTGCCATTGGCCACCGGCGTCATCACCCGGCCGCCTTTGGCGACCATGATGTTGGAAAACGCGAACTCCGCGATATTGCCGGAGGGATCGCGCATCACCGCATGATCGAAGCCGCGGGCATTGGCCTCACGGTTGGCGCGGTCGGAATTGGGGTAGAGGCCGGGGGTCTTGGCGTCCGTGGTCGCCATATCCCGCGCGGGGCGGCGCAGCGGCGAGAGCGTGGCCGAGAAGCCGCCCGGCCCGGGCATCGGCGCCTCGAAGATGTGCATGACGAAGCTGGTGATCGCGCTATCCACCGTCAGCATCCCGCCGGCGCCATAGAACATCGGCTTCACATAGAGTTCCGCGGTGGCCGGGAAACGGCGGATGCCCTCGATAGCAATACGCCGGATCTGCTCCGCCGCCATCGCCGGCTTCAGCCCCATGGCGATCGCCGAGGCGATGCAGCGCGCGCAATGCAGGTCAAGGTCCGGCGCCAGGCCGCCAAAGGCGCGGGCGCCGTCGAACACCGATGAGGACTGCCAGAACGCATGGTCGGCCGGGCCGGTCAGGCGCGGGGCTTCGTCGGTCCAATGTCCATCGACCCAGAATGTGGCGGCCATGGTGGCGTCTCCCATATATGTTCCAGGGTGGACAGGATGCCGCCCTACGGCGCAGGTCAATCAATGATCGCGCGTGCTGCCCTTACCCGCCGCCGCGCTGAAACACCAGATAGGGCGTCGGCAGCACCACACGGCGGAACCCCTCCGCCACCACAATCGCCTCGGCGGCCGGGAGATTCGCGGTGCCAGGCGACAGCACCACGGCATCGAGCCCCGCGCGCAGCACCGCGGCCAAGGCCGGCCGTGGGTCGCCGGCGAAGGGCAGGCCGCTGATCCAGTCATGCGCCAAAGCGAGTTCCGCCCCGAGCTTGCGCCCATCGAACGTCAGCTGCTTCGGGGCATCGAATTCGCGGAAATTCGCCAGCACCAGCCGGGCCGACAGCATCGGCAGCACCGTCGACAACTCCCGCGGCGCCAACAGGCGGCCGGCGGGCAGATCGGCGAGCAGCAGCCGCGCCGTGCTCAGCGCGCCCGGTTCGATCTTCTGCGCGAGGCTGGGGAAGCGCAAACTGGGGTCGGCAAACGGCGAGGGCGCCAATGCCCGTGCGCCCAGGAAAACGGCGAGCGCGAAGCCGGCGGCAAGCCCGAGCGAGACCGCCGGGCGCAGCAGCCGCACCTCCATCAACGCGCCAATCCCGGCGCCGATCGCCAGCAGCACCGGCCCGGCATAGGCCAGCCGCCACATCGCATCCGCCGAGGTCAGCCGCGCGACGATGAAATCCGCGGAAGGCGGCCAGGCGAGCGGCACCGCCAGCGCCGCGGTCCACAGCGTGAACCATCCGAGCAGGCGGCTACGCCGGCCCAGCACCAACCCGCACACCGCCACCCCCAGCGCCAGCACGGTGGGCGCGGTGGCGGCTCCGAACACGATCAGCAGGATCTCATGCAGATTGCTGGCGATCACGCTGGGGAACAGCGCCTCCCCACCCGCGAGCCCGCGATAAAACGGCAGCACCGCCAGTGCCGGATAGGCGAACACCGCAAGCGCCGCCAGCGGCGGCTGCCAGATGCGGGTTTGCGGCAAATAGACCAGCCAGAACGTGCCGCCGGCCAGACCCACCAGGATCGGCAGATAAAACGCCGCCGTGGTGGAGAGCCCCATGCCGACCAGCCCGAGCAGCAGCAGCCGCATCCAATCCGCCGCGCGGCCATGGCGCATGGTGTCAAGCGTGGCGGCAATCGCCAGCGGCGCGATCAGCGCCGTCAGCGCCACCTTGCCCTGCCAGATCCGCAGCAGTCCGAAAAACGCCACGCCGCGATGGGTGGTGCCGTCAAGCAACATCAACAGCAGGATCGCCGCCACCCCCGCCAATGCGGCCCGGCGCGTATGGCTCACCCGGGTCAACGCGCAATACCAGGCAAACGGCACCGCGAACCCGGCCAGCGCCGGCAGCACGCGGTGATACATCGTCAGCGGATGGGTGAAGCTCAACCCCGCCAGCCCTGCCGCGAAATGCTCCCAGGATGGCAGGCTGGTGAAGCGCGTCCCGCTGCCGCCGGTGAAGGCGAAGGGATAGACCGGCACGATCGGCGCCGTCCAATGCTCCCAGTCCAACACGGCGCGGGCGAGATAGAAGCTGTCATCCGCATCCGGCCGGTTGGCGAGCAGCGCCACGGCCCCGGCGAGGAGGCAGCAGGCCAGCAGAAACCAACTCCCCGGCGACCGCGCCGTCTGGGCGCAGTGCCGCGCGATCCCACCGAGGAAGCGCCCGGTGCTGCGCATCAGCGCGGCCATCGGCAGCAGGCAGGCGGCGGCGGTGATGATCGTCACGTCCCGCAGCGAAATCGGCACCAGCACCGCGATGTCGTAGCTGAGCGTGAACACCGCGAAAACGCCGAGCAGGAGGAACAGCAGGTCCTCTATCGGGTCAGTGCTGGTGGGTGGGCCGAGTTTGCCGTAGGCCATGCGGTCAGGCCAGGCGCTCGGTGCGCAGCGTCAGATGGGCCGCCAGCCGCGCAACCTCCGGCTCGAAGCCCAGCCCCGGCCCGTCCGGCAAGGCGATCGCGCCGTCAATGACGGGGAACAGCCCCTCCAGCAGCGCCTCGCGCAGCGGATTGCGGTTCACGTCCACCTCCAGCAGCCCCGGCCCGCGCACCGCGGCCAGCAGATGCAGCGAGTGGATCAGCCCGATGGCCCCACCCAGGAAGTGCGGGCAATACGACAACCCCGCCGCCAGCGCCGCGCGGCCGACGCGCAAATTGGCCGTCGCGCCGCCCCATTTGGCGCAATCCGGCTGGATCACCCCCAACGTGCCGCTCTCAATCGCCTGCTGGAATTCCAGCGCCCCGCGCACATTCTCGCCGGCCGCCAGCCGCACCCCGGCGGCCGCCGCCACCTGCGACCACTCCCACACCGGCCGGTCGGCGACCAGCGGCTCCTCGATCCAACCCAACGGAAACTCCCGCAGCCGCGCGGCCATGGCACAGGCCTCGGCGACGCCCCAGCCCTGGTTGATATCCACCATCAACGCTTCGCCCGCACCCAGTCCCGCAGCCACCGGCCGGATGGTCGCGATATCCGCCTCGGCGCCGAACCCAAGCTTCACCTTGAAGGCGCGGAACCCCGCCGCCCGCGCCGCCGCGACGGTGTCCACCGCCGACGGGCCCGGGTTGATACCGCTCGCATAGGCCCGCACCGATCCACCGTCGCTGCCGCCAAGCGCCCGCCACAGCGGCACGCCAAGGCGCCGCGCCCGCATGTCATGCAGCGCGAGATCGAGCCCGGCAGCGGCGGCCGAAAGCGCGCCGGCATCACCGCTTTGCACGCGCAGGATGTGCAACCCGCGCTCGCTTTCGTCCCATAGGGCTGCTGGCTCGCTCACATCGCGCCCCAGCACCATCGGCGCCACCACGGTATCCAGCACCCGCGCCCGATGCTCGGCGGAGGCGGCGGGGAAATTGCACCAGATCTCGCCCCAGCCATGGGCGCCCGTATCATCCTCAACGCGCACGAACACGCCGGCCCGTTCGGTCATGGTGCCGAAGGAGGTGCGGACAGGAATCGCAATCGGGCAGCGATAGGTGAAGGTCTCGACGCGGCGCAGCGTGCTCATGCGGCTTTCCCCGGATGTGGGCCGCGAACCTAGCCCGTACACGGAGTCGACGCGAGACGCTGCGTTAAATTCCCCGATATACCAATGATTTACGCTGGATTTCTCGTCGAAAGGCGATGCAAAAAAGCGCTTCTTTTTGAAAAAAGAAGCAAAAACTTTCTAACCGTTGGCTTCGCGCTCTCCCGGGAGGGCGCGAAGCAAACGGCTGAAATTTTTTTTGGTTCTTTTTTTTCAAAAAAAGAACCGCTGCACTTCCTCAATCGTCCAGAAAGCTCCGCAGCTTCCGGCTCCGCGAGGG
>CAIPLM010000137.1 GCA_903865895.1 uncultured Rhodospirillales bacterium
GAGTTCATGAACGGCTTCATCGCCGAGAAGGCCGCCGAGATCGGCCGCACGGCGCCGGCCCATGCGGCGCTGACCGAGATCGTCAAGCGCGTCTCGCGCGGTGAATTGTCCGCCAGCCCGGAAAACATCAAGGGAATTGCGTGAGTTGATTGTGTCATGATTTCGGCGATTGACACCGGCTTCACGCGGTTCCTTACATGCGCCGGACAGGCCCGGAACCTTCGCGCCAGGGAGTATTGATCATGCAGTTCACCCGGATTCTTGCGGCGGCGGCGATATCGGCCCCGCTATTGGCGGCCTCCGCCCAGGCCAAGGACGATCTGATCATCGGCGTGGCCCAGTTTCCGGCCAGCATGAACCCGTACTATGACTCGCTCACCATCAAGTCCTACGTGCTGGGCTTCGGCAACCGCTCCATCACCGGCTTCGACAAGGACTGGAAGCTCTCCTGCCTGCTCTGCGCCGAATTGCCGACGCTGGATAACGGGCTCGCCAAGTTCGAGGACCGCCCCGGCGGCGCCAAGGGCATGGCGGTGACGCTGAAGCTGAAGCCCGATCTCAACTGGGGTGACGGCGTGCCGGTGACGGCGAAGGACATCCTGTTCACCTGGAAAATGGCGAAGGACCCGGCCTCCGGCTTCGCCAACGGCCATCCCTGGGACCGCGCGACTAGCATCGACGTGGTGGACGACAAGACGGTGGTGTTCCACCTCGAGAAGGTGCGCGTCGACTACAACCAGTGGGACAGCCTGCTGCCGGCGCATATCGAAGGGCCGACCTTCGAGAAGGCCGGGAATTTCGCGGAATACCAGAAGCAGACCACCTTCACCCGCGCGCCCACCACCCCCGGCCTGTGGAACGGGCCGTTCATGATCACCAACTACCAATCCGGCGTGCAGGTGGTGCTGGAGCCCAATCCGCATTGGAAGGGCACCAAGCCTGGCCTCAAGCGGGTGGTGATCAAGCTGATCGAGAACACCGCGGCCTTGCAGGCCAATTTGCTCTCGGGCGATGTCGACATGGTCGCCGGCGAGGGCGTGGGGCTCACCATCGACCAGGTGATCGCGCTGCGGAAGGCCAACCCCGACAAGTTCGAATACATCTTCAAGCCCAGCCTCACCTACGAGCACATCGATCTCAAGATCGAGAACCCCATCATCGCGGATATCCGGGTGCGCCGCGCCCTGCTGATCGCGATCGACCGGCAGACCCTGGTGGACCGGCTGTTCGAGGGCATGCAGCCGGTCGCCGATACCTGGGTGAACCGGCTCGACCCCTATTTCGCAAAGGATCTCAAGCGCTTCCCCTATGACCCCAACCTCGCCCGCGCCATGCTGGCCGAGGCCGGCTGGCGCCCGGGGTCGGACGGCATTTGCCGCAACGCCACTGGCGACAAGCTCTCCATCGAGATCAACACCACCGCCGGCAACCGCCTGCGCGAGTTGACCGAGCAGGTGTTGCAGAACATGTGGAAGGCGGCCTGCATCGAGGTCACCATCCGCAATGAGCCGGCCCGTACCCTGTTCGGCGAGACGCTGAAGAAGCGGCTGTTCACCGGCATGATCATGTATGCGTGGTCCTCCGGCGTGGGTGACAGCCCACGCTCGACCCTCGCCTCGGACCGTGTGCCGACGGCGGCGAATAACTGGGGCGGCAATAATGGCATCGCCTTCGCCGATCCGCGGATGGACCAGTTGATCGATCTCGCGGAGACCGAGCTCGACACGGCCAAGCAGATCGGCATCTGGGCAGAGATGCAGAAGATCTACGCCGAGCAGGTGCGGGTGCTGCCGCTGTTCTTCCGCGCCGATCCGCATGTGGTGCCGAAGTGGCTGGATGGCTACACGCCGACCGGCCATAGCGACCTCAGCACCGCCTTTTCGGAAAACTGGCGCTCCAAGTAGGGCCGGACGATCGCCGGGGTGACGGAAACGCTGCTTGAGGTGGCGGACCTCAGGGTCCGCTTCCCCCGGCCTGGGGGCGCGCGCGAGGTGGTGGCCGGCGTTGGCTATCGGCTGGCGGCTGGGCGCACTTTGGGCGTGGTGGGCGAAAGCGGCTGCGGCAAGTCGATCACCGCGCTGTCGCTGATGGGCCTGGTGCCGCCGCCTGGCCAGGTGACTGGCTCGATCCGCTTCGATGGCCGCGAGCTGCTCGGCCAATCCGCGGCCGATTGGCGGGCGCTGCGCGGTAATCGGGTGGCGATGATTTTCCAGGAGCCGATGACCGCGCTCAACCCGGTGATGACCGTGGGCCACCAGATCGCCGAGATCCAGGTGCTGCATCGCGGGCTCGGATGGGGCGAGGCCGAGGCCAATGCGGTGGGCATGCTGGAGGCGGTCGGCATCAACTCGCCGGGCGAGCGGGCGGCGGCCTATCCGCATCAGCTCTCCGGCGGCATGCGCCAGCGCGCGATGATCGCCATGGCGCTCGCCTGCGAGCCGGCGCTGCTGATCGCCGACGAGCCGACCACGGCGCTCGACGTGACGATCCAGGCGCAGATCCTCGATCTCATGCAGGAGTTGCAGGAGCGGATCGGCATGGCGATCCAGTTCATCAGCCACAATCTCGCGGTGGTCTCCGAGGTCGCGCACGAGATCATCGTGATGTACGCGGGCCGGATCGTGGAGCGCGCCACCGCCGATGATTTATTCGCGCGCCCGTTGCATCCCTATACGCGCGGCCTGATCGCCACTTTGCCGGACCCTGGCCACCGCGTCGCCCGCCTGCCGGTGATCCCCGGCGGCGTGCCCGATCTTGATGCCGCCGTGCCCGGCTGCCGCTTCGCCGACCGCTGCGCCCTGGGCGACGCCGCCTGCCGGCTTGCCGAGCCGCCGCTGGTTGAAGGGGCGGGGGGCCACGCGGTCGCCTGCTTCAAGGCGGCGGCATGAGTGAGTTGGTGGCACTCGACGGGATTTCGGTGCAGTTCAACCTCGGCGGCGGCGGGTGGTTCGGCGGCCCGAAGCGCATCCTGCGGGCGGCCGAGAATGTCTCCTTTACGATCGCCGAGGGCGAGACCCTGGCGCTGGTGGGCGAAAGCGGCAGTGGCAAGAGCACGCTCGGCAATGTCGTCGCCGGGTTGCAGGCGCCGAGCGCCGGGCGGCTCCGGTTTCGTGGCCGAGAGATCGATCGCGCGGCCTGGAAAGAAGCGCGGCGCGCCATCCAGATCGTTTTCCAGGACCCGTTCGGCGCGCTTGACCCGCGCATGCCGGTCTCCGCCATCATCGCCGAGCCGCTGCTGATCCAGGGCACCGCGACCGCCGCCGAACGCCGCACCCGGGCGGCTGAGCTGGTCACCCAGGTCGGTCTGCCGCTCGATGCGCTGAACCGCTACCCCCATGAATTCTCCGGCGGTCAGCGCCAGCGCATCGCGATCGCCCGCGCGCTCGCCCCCTCGCCAGCGCTGATCGTCGCCGATGAGCCGCTATCGGCGCTGGACGTGTCGATCCAGAGTCAGGTGCTGAACCTGATGAAGGAGTTGCAGGAGGAGCACGGCCTCTCCTACCTCTTCATCAGCCATGATCTCGCGGTGGTGAACCATCTCGTGGACCGCGTGGCGGTGCTTTATCTCGGCCGGCTCGTCGAGATCGGCGGGCGGGAGGACGTGTTCGAAACGCCGTCCCACCCCTATACGCGGGCGCTGCTGCACTCCGTGCCGCGCATCGGCCGCAAGCGGGCGCGGGGGCAGACCATCAAGGGCGAAATGCCGAGCCCGCTGCACCCGCCGCCCGGCTGCGTCTTCCATCCGCGCTGTCCCAAGGCCGCCGATATATGCCGGCGTGAGGTGCCCGAGCTTCTCCCCGCGCCAGGCCGTCCCGGCCAAAGCGCCGCCTGTCATTTTCGGGAGTAGCAGCATGGGGCGCTATATCCTCCGCCGGCTGGTGCAGGCGATGATCGTGCTGCTGGTGATGTCCTTCGTCATCTATAGCCTTATCGGCCTGATGCCGGGCGACCCGATCGACATCATGATCGCCTCCAACCCCAACGTGGCGCCCGAGGCGGCGGCGGCGTTGCGCAAGCTCTACGGGCTCGATCAGCCCTTGATGATGCGCTACTGGCGCTGGCTGACTGCGGCGCTCGGCGGCGATTTCGGCTATTCGCGCACCCATTCGCAGCCGGTGCTGCACATGCTGCTGCCGGCGCTGGGGCAGACCTCGAAGCTGATGATTTCGAGCTTCGTGATCTCCGTCATCCTCTCTTTCGCGCTCGGCATCATGGCCGCGCGCAAGCCGGGCGGGCTGGCGGACGGCATCATCAGCCTGCTCGCCTTCGCCGGCATTTCGGTGCCGGTGTTCTGGCTGGCACTGATGATGATCCTGGTGTTCGCCGTGCAGCTCCACTGGTTCCCCGCCAGCGGCATCTCCAATGTCGGCGATGGCAGCCTGCGCGACCAGTTCATGCATCTGGTCATGCCGGTCACCACCCTCGCGCTCGCCACCACCGGCGGCTTCACCCGCTTCGTGCGGGCCAGCATGATCGAGGTGCTGCGGCTCGATCTCGTGCGCACCGCGCGTGCCAAGGGGGCCGGGGAGGGGCGGGTGGTGCTGATCCATGCCTTCCGCAACGCGCTGATCCCGGTGGTGACGGTGATGGCGCTGAGTTTCGGCGTGCTGTTCAACGGCGCCCTGCTCACCGAGACGATGTTCGCCCAGCCCGGCATGGGGAAGATGATTTACGACGCCATCCTCGGCAACGACTTCAACCTCGCCCTCTCTGGCCTCCTCTTCGCCACCCTGGTGACGCTGGCGAGCAACCTCGCCGCCGACCTCGCCTATGGTTGGCTCGACCCGCGGATTACCCTCCAATGAGGATGGGCCAGTGAGCGCGCCCCCTCGCGCCGAAGCCGCCGTCAGCCCCTGGCAACTGCGCTGGCGGCGCTTCCGCAAGCACCGGGCGGGGATGGCGAGCCTCGTGGTACTCGCCTTGCTCGTGCTGTTCGCCCTCGCTGCCTTCCCCGTCCGCCACTTCGCCGGGCTCGACCCCGACTCGACCGACCTTTTCGCCCGCTTCGATCCGCCCTCCGCCGCCCACTGGCTCGGGCGCGACGAGGCGGGGCGGGACGTGCTGATGCGCCTCATGGTTGGCGGCCAGATGTCGCTGCTGGTCGGTGTCCTCGGCACCGGTATCGGCGGCTGCTTCGGTCTGCTTATCGGCGTCTGCGCCGGGTATTTCGGCGGCAAGCTCGATGCCATCCTGATGCGCTTCACCGATGGCATGATCGCCCTGCCCCTGCTGCCGCTGCTGATCGTGCTCGGCGCCGTCGATCTCACCAAGCTCGGCTTTTCCTCCGAATTCGCCCGCTCCGGCGCCGCCGGATTCTGGCGCATCGTCATCATCATCTCCATCGTCGACTGGACGGCGATCGCCCGCCTGGTCCGCGCCGCCACCATCGCCATCAAGGAACGCGACTTCGTGCGCGCCGCCCGCGCCGCCGGCGCTGGCGCCCCCTACACCATGGCCGCCCACGTGCTGCCCAACGTCGCCACCCCCATTATCGTCGCCTTCACGCTCACCGTCGGCCGCGTCATCCTGTTTGAAAGCGTGCTGAGCTTCCTCGGCTTCGGCATCGTCCCGCCCACGCCCTCCTGGGGCAATATGCTCAACAACGCCCAGGAACTGGTGATCTCCGCCCCCGCTTTGGCCTTCTATCCGGGCATGCTGATCTTCATCACCGTCATCGCCGTCAACTTCCTCGGCGACGGCCTCCAACACGCCTTCGACCCGCGCTCGGAGAAATAGGCCGCGGCGGTGGGAGGGAAGGGAAGGCGAGGGGCGCTGCCCCTCGACCCCGCTGGGGGCTGAGCCCCCAGACCCGC
>CAIPLM010000138.1 GCA_903865895.1 uncultured Rhodospirillales bacterium
GGGCCGGTGATGATATGGCCGGGGCCGCGCGGCACCCGCGCATGGATCGCATGCAGCGCCGGCGGCACCACCATCCCGGAGCCGGGCGGCGGCAGAGTCTCGGGGCTGCCCGAGACGCATTCGAGCACCACGGTATCGCCCGAGGCGATCGTCACCACCGGCGGGATCGCGGCATCGAACACGCCCCAGCGGACGGTTTCAGGGGTGGCGGCGACGCGATGCACGGCCATGGCACGCTCCATTGGATGATATTGGGGATGACCCGTAGCCAAGCCGCTCAGAGGCCGCCGGGCAAGCCCAGAATCGTCGCGGCAGCCGAAAATTCGGCGGCGACCGGGTGGCGCTCGCTCGGCGCTGCGCCGTCGCGCAGGATTTGGCAGGTGCGCATGCCCGCCACCGCGGCGGCGTCCAGTTCGGCCTCATCGGCCGAGAGATAGGCGACCTCGATCGTCGGCACCCCTAGCGCGATCGCCAGCCGGCCGAAGCTCTCGGGCTCGCTCTTGCGGCCGACGCGGGTGTCGAAGAAGCCCTGGAACAGGCCGGATGTATCGCCCTCCGGCGCATAGGCGAACAGCAGGGGGTGCAGGCTGGCGGCATCGGCGGAATAGGTGGCCAGCCGCAAGCCGCCCTTGCTCCAGCGGCGCAGGGCCGGCACCACGTCGGGGAAGAGCACGTCGGCCAGCGCGCCGCGCTGAAATCCGTCGCGCCAAATGAGCGCCTGGAGAGCCTGCCAGGGCGCCATCATCGTGTCATGCGCGGCCCAGTGGGCGAGCGTCTCGTGGGGATCCTGCGCCGGCACCGCGCGGGCCGCATCGGCCAGCACGGCGGTGACCTCGGCATCGGCGGCATGAGCGCGCAGAAAGGTTTCGCGCTGCGCCACCGAGTAGGGACGCAGCACGCCGGCGACGAATTCGCGCGGCGTCGCCGTGCCTTCGAGGTCGATCAGAACCGCTTCAGGGGGCAGCAGAGGCATGCGAGGCCCCTCCTGACCGGCCGATCAGCCCTGGCGGGCCGTGCTGCTCGGGCTGCTCGCGGTGGCGCCGGCGGCCGGGCCGCTGATGTTGCCGCTCGGCTTCTCGGCCGAGGCTTCCATCGAGGCGTCGGTGTCGTCGGCCATGTTCTTCTTGAACGATTTGATGCCCTTGGCGAAGTCGCCCATCAGGCCGCTGATCTTGTTGCCGCCGAACAGCAGCATCACGACCAGCAGCACGACCAGCCAATGCCAGATGCTGAAACTACCCATCGTACCCTCCGTAAACCTGCTGCCCGTCGTCCGGACCTGCATTCTCAGCCGGACATGGCCCGCCGCATCGCCGCTTGCAAGCGCCGCGCGGTGGAACACTCTGGTCGATCCCTAGCCGGTATCGCAGGTAAAGGCCAGAGAGACAGCACGCGAGCAGGCGTTACCCGGTCAGACGGGCGGGGCGGCCTCGGCGCCCTTGCGCTCCCGCCTGGTCTCGGTGCGCAGCTGGCCGCAGGCTGCCAGGATGTCCTGCCCGCGCGGCGCGCGCACCGGCGAGGAGAAGCCGGCATCCATCACGATGTTGGAAAACCTGGTGATCGCGTCGGGCGTGCTGGTCTCGTAGCGGCTGCCGGGCCAGGGATTGAAGGGGATCAGGTTCACCTTCGCCGGCAGGCCGCTGATCAGGCGCACCAGCTCACGCGCATCGGCCGGGCTGTCGTTGATGTCCTTCAGCATGACATATTCGAAGGTGATGCGGCGCGCGTTGCTGGCGGGCGGATAGCGCCGGCAGGCGGCCATCAGTTCCTTGATCGGGTATTTGCGGTTGAGCGGCACGATCTCGTCGCGCAGATCGTCGCGCACGGCGTGCAGCGAGACCGCGAGATTGACGCCAAGCTCCGCCCCGGCGCGGTCCATCATCGGCACTACGCCTGAGGTGGAGAGCGTAATGCGGCGGCGGGAAATGCCGATGCCCTCGCCGTCCATCACGATCTTCATCGCCTTGGCGACGTTCTCGTAATTGTAGAGCGGCTCGCCCATGCCCATCAGCACGATGTTGGAGAGCAGTCGTGGCGCCTCGCCGCGCGGGCTCGGCCATTCTCCGTAGGAATCGCGCGCGGCCATGAACTGGCCGACGATCTCGGCGGCGCCGAGGTTGCGCACCAGGGCCTGGGTGCCGGTGTGGCAGAAGCGGCAGGACAGCGTGCAGCCCACCTGGGAGGAGATGCAGACGGCGCCGCGATCCTCCTCGGGGATGTAGACGGTCTCGGCCTCCTGGCCGTCGCGGAAGCGGAAGAGGAATTTGCGCGTCTTGTCGGTGCTGGTCTGCACGACGGCGGCCTCGGGGCGGCCGATCACGAAGCGCTCGGCGAGCTTGGCCTGGGTCGGCTTGGCGATGGTGGACATCACCGAGAAATCGGTCGCGCCGCGATTATAGATCCAATGCCAGATCTGCTTGGCGCGGAACGCCGCCTCGCCCGCCTCGACGAGCGCTTCCGCAAGTTCCTCGCGGGACAGACCGACGAGTTCCCGCCGCCCATCCGCCAGCACCGCCGGCGGCGGGGCGAAGCGCGCGGTCTTGGCGAGGATGCGTTCGCGTTCGGCTTCGGTGAGATCCGTGATGGCGTTCACTTCGGGGGGCACGCCTTGCCGATCGCCTCATAGGCCTTGCCGAAACCCTTGGGGCTGAAATTGTCCACCACCTTGGTTTTCTGCGGATGCGGCGAGGTGATGGAGACTTTCTGTGCCTTGCCGAGCGCGACCACCACGGCGTGGCCGTCACGGGCGAAGGCGGAGCGCTTGGCAGTGTAGAAGGCGATCTTGGCCGCATCGATCGCGACCTCCGCCTCGGCGCCGGTCGCGTAATCGAAGCCGGCGGTGAAGGCGACGGAGTCGCGCAGGCCGGGGCGATGCGTCACCGTCAGCACCGCTTCGCCGCGCCCCTGGATCGCCGGAGCGGATTGCCGCGCCTTGACGAAGGCGTAGCAGACGGTTTGGCCGCCTTCGACATAGGTGGCGGCCTGCCAGTCATCGAAGCTGCCGATCGATTTCGGGCCGCCCGGCGCCGCCGCGGGGGCGGGCTTGGCGGGCGGCTTCGCCGTCTGCGCCACCGCGGTGGTGGCGAGGGCACAGGCGAGGAGCGGGGCGATGAGGATGGTCAGGATTGCGCGCATGATGCGACACATACGAAGCGCGCCCGCGCCGAACAAGCGTTGCGTGCTCATGTCTCCCCTTCCCGCCCCAGCCAATCCGGCCGGTTGCGCCGGAATACCGGGTCGCCATGCCCGGACGGCACCGGCGCCGCGCCGCCGCCGCCGCTCATCACCGGGCGATCGGCGAAGCGGCCGTGCTGCAGCAGCCGGTCATAGAGCACCAGCGCGCCGGCGACCGAGAGGTTGAGCGAGAAGCGCGTGGGGATGCGCACGACGTGGCGGCAGCGCGCCAGCACGCCAGGCGAGAGGCTGGAGCGCTCGGGCCCCAGGATATAAGCGGCGTTGAGCGGGTGGCGGAAACTCGGCAGCACCGAAGCCTCGTCGGTGATCTCGATGCCCACCAGCGCGCAGCCCTGCGGCAGCGACACCTCATCGGCCGAGGCGTAGCGCCACATCGGCACATGGCTCGCGGTATCCGAGGTATCCGCCCGCCGCGCCGCCCGCGCGTCGAACCCGGCGCCGATGGTGAAGCAGAAGGCGGCCCCGAAAGCATGGGCGGTGCGCAGCAGGGCGCCGACATTGGCCGATTTCGAGACGCCTTCGACGCCGATGCCGAAATAGCCGCGCGACTCGGCCAGGCCGTTCATACGGGGCCGCTCATATACGCTTGAGCTGGAACAAGGCCTGTTCGCCGAACATGTTCGCCATCCCCACCGCCCGCGTCCAGGGCGCCTTCTGGCCGGCCTCGTCGATGGCGAGCCATTTCTCCACCGTGTAGCCTTCCTCCTCGCACAGCGCGAAGAAGTCGCGGATGGTGCAAGGGTGGATGTTCGGCGTCTCGTGCCAGGCCTTGGCCCAGACCGAGGTCATCGGCATCCGTCCGGTCCAGAGCAGCTGCCAGCGCAGCAGCCAATGGCCGAAATTGGGGAAGCTCACCAGCGCGCTGCGCCCGATGCGCAGCATCTGGCGCAGCACCTCGCGCGGCCGTTCAACCGCCTGCAAGGTGCGCGACAGCACCACATAGTCGAAGGCGCCATCGGGATATTGGGCGAGATCATGATCGGCATCGCCATGCATCACCGGCAGCCCATGCACCACCGCGCGGGTAACCTCCGCCATGTCGATCTCGATGCCGCGGGCGTCGCAGCCCTTGGTGCGGTAGAGATGGTCGATCAGCGAACCGTCGCCGCTGCCGATATCGAGCACGCGGCTACCGGGCGCGATCATCTCGGCGATCAGCCGGAGATCGACGCGCATGTTCTTGGCGACGTAGCGGACGCCTTCGGGTTGCACCACGTCCATCACGGTAACCCCGCATGCTCGGCGCAGCCGGCGATGAAGCCGCGCAGCGCACGATGGAATTCGGGCTCGTCGAGCAGGAAGGCGTCATGTCCCTTGTCGGATTCGATTTCGACGAAACTGACATTGGCGGCCGCCCCGTTGAGCGCGCGGGCGATCGCCCGGCTCTCGGCGGTCGGGTAGAGCCAATCGGAGGTAAAGCTGACGAGGCAGAAGCGAGTGCGGCTGCCGCGGAAGGCCGCGCGGAGATCGCCGCCGAATTCCTCCGCGAGGTCAAAGTAATCCGCCGCGCGGGTGATGGTGAGGTAGGCGTTGGCATCGAAGCGGCCGACGAAGCTGCTGCCCTGGTGGCGCAGGTAGCTTTCCACCTCGAACAGGTCGGCGAAGGCCGTCAGCGCCTGGCCGCCGCGCACCCGGCGGCCGAACTTGCGTGTCAGGGCCTCCTCGGAGAGGTAGGTGATGTGGGCGACCATGCGCGCCACCGCGAGGCCACGGCTGGGGATGCGCCCGGTCTCCCAGTAGCGCCCGCTTTGCCAGTCCGGATCGGCGAAGATCGCCTGGCGGCCGACCTCGTTGAAGGCGATGTTCTGGGCGGAATGGTAGGGCGCGGTGGCGATCGGCACGGCGGCGAACACCATCTCCGGGAAGTTGGCCGCCCATTGCAGCACCTGCATGCCACCGACCGAGCCGCCCACTACGGCGAACAGACGGGTGATGCCGAAATGCTCCACCAGCTTGCGCTGGGCGGCGACCATGTCCTTCACCGTCACCGGCGGGAAATCGGTGCCCCAGGGGCCCTCCCCGTCATCGCGCCTGGTCAGCGGGCCGGTCGAGCCCATGCAGCCGCCGATCACGTTGGAGCAGATGACGAAGAAGCGCTCGGTATCGATCGGCCGGCCGGGCCCTACCGCCATATCCCACCAGCCGGGCTTGCCGGTCACCGGATGGGTCTCGGCGACATACTGATCCCCGGTCAACGCATGGCAGACCAGCACCGCGTTGCTCCGCTCGGCGTTCAGTTGGCCATAGGTGCGATAGGCGATCTCCAGCCGGCCGAGCGACTGGCCGCACTCAAGCATCAACCCATCGTCGAAGACGACGCGCTGATGATCGATATCGGGCAAAGCAGTATCCATGTCGGGAATGGCCACCACAGCGTTGATGCAACCCGCCATATGCGGTCGCGCGCCCCTCGTTGCAACAGCGGCGGCCGTGCCGGGGAGGGCAGGCGCGGCACGGCTTTGCAGCGCGGGGGGCATCCGCTATTCCCAAGCCGCACATAGTGAAGCGCCGATGTCAGAGCAGCCATCCTTATCCGCCTCCGCGAACCCCGCCGAACAGCTCGCCGTGCTGCGCGCGCAGCTCGATGGGCTGGACGACCAGATTCATGACCTGCTGATGCAGCGCGCCAAGGTGGTGGAGCAGGTCGGCGCGCTTGGCGCCAAGGGACGGGTGCCGCTGCGCCCGGGCCGCGAGGCCGACATCATCCGCCGCCTGCTCGCCCGCCATACCGGCCGCCTGCCGCGCCGCACCATCGTGCGGATCTGGCGCGAGCTGGTCGCTGGCACGACGACGATGCAGGGCAACTACACCATCGCCGTCTGCCAGCCCGACCCGGCCTCCGGCTTCGTCGCCACTGCCCGCGAGCATTTCGGCGCTCTCACCCCGATCCGCGCCCATCGCACCCCGGCCCAGGCGATCGGCGAGGTCAGCGCCGGCCAGGCGGTGGCCGCCGTGCTGCCGATGCCGTCGCAGGATGACAGCCCCGGCGCCGCCTGGTGGACCGCCCTGCTGCATCACGACGAGCCGCGCATCCATGTCGTCGCCCGCCTGCCCTTCTGGCAGCCGCGCAGTGAGGGGGCACCGCAGGTGCAGGCCCTCGTGGTGACCGCCGCGGCGCCCGACCGCAGCCAGGAGGATCGTAGCCTGCTCGGGCTCGAATGCGCCGATTCGGTCAGCCGCGCGCGCCTGTCCGCCCTGCTGAGCGCGGCCGGCTTCACCGCTGGCGACATCACGCTCCGTCGCGCCGCCGGCTCCCCGGTGGCACATGCCCTGGTGGATGTTGCCGGCTTCGTCACCGACGAGGACCCGCGCCTCGCTGGCCTCCCCGATCTTCTGCGCCCGCCCGTCGTGGTGGGCGCCTATGCCGTTCCAGTCGATGGAGACACCGCATGACCGATGCGCCGAAATCCGCCGCTCCCCAGCCGCGCCCTGCCGTCATGACCATCGATGCCTATGTGCCCGGTGGGGCCAAGGTCGCCGCGGTCAATCGCGTGCTGAAGCTCTCGGCCAATGAGGGCCCCTTCGGCCCGCCGCCGAGCGCCCGCGAGGCTGCCGCCAAGGCCGCCGCCGAGATGAACCGCTACCCTGACGGCGGCTCCGTGGAACTCCGCGCCGCGATCGGCGCCCGCTTCGGGCTCGACCCCGCGCGCATCGTCTGCGGCACCGGCTCGGACGAGCTGATCCAGCACATCTGCCACATCTATGGCGGCCCGGGGACGGACATCGTGATGTCCATGCACGGCTTCACCATGTACCAGATCGCCGGCACCTATGCCGGCAGCCGGGTGCTGAAGGCGCCCGAGATCAACCTGACCACCCATGTCGACTCGATGCTCGGCGCGGTGACGCCCGAGACCACCATCGTCTTCGTCGCCAACCCCAACAACCCCACCGGCAGCCTGCTGCCGGAGAGCGAGATGCAGCGCCTGCGCGACGGGCTGCGGCCGGACATCCTGCTGGTGCTCGACAGCGCCTACGCCGAATATGTCGAGGCGCCCGGCTACAACGCCGGCGAGCGGATGGTGGATGAAGGCGAAAACACCATCATGCTGCGCACCTTCTCCAAGATCTTCGGCCTCGGCGGCATGCGGGTGGGCTGGGGCTACGGGCCGCCGGCCATCATCGACGCGATCAACCGCGTGCGCGGCGTCTTCAACGTCAACTTCATCGCCCAGGCCGCGGCCGTGGCGGCGCTGGCCGAGCCCGGCTGGGTGGAGATGAACAAGGCGCACAACACGCTGTGGCGCGCCAAGCTGTCGGCGGCGCTGGAGAAGGCGGGCGTTACCGCGCACCCGACCGAGGGCAACTTCATCCTCACCGATTTCGGCACCGCCGAACGGGCCAGCGCGATGGATGCCTTCTTCAAGTCGCGCGGCATCATCGTGCGCGGCATGGGCGCCTATGATCTGCCGCATTGCCTGCGCATCACCGTCGGCACCGACGAGGAATGCGGGCTGGTGGCCGAGGCGGTGAGCGGCTTCATGGCGACCCAGAATGGCTGAACCGCTGTTCAAGCGGCTGGTGCTGCTCGGCGTCGGGCTGATCGGCAGCTCGGTCGCGCGCATCGCCATGGAGCGGGGCGACATCGCCGGCGAGATCGTCGCCAACGCCCGGACCCAGGCGACGCTCGACCGCGTGATGGAACTCGGCATCGCCCATCGCGTCGAACTCGATCCGGCCGAAGCGGTGAAGGGCGCGGATTGCGTGATGTTCTGCGCTCCGGTCGGCGCCTTCGCCGCACTGGCCGAAGCCGTCGCCCCGTATCTGGAGCCTGGCTGCATCGTCACCGATGTCGGCTCGACCAAGCAGTCGGTGATCCGCGATATCGCCCCGCTGCTGCCGGCGGCGGTGCACTTCGTGCCAGCCCATCCCATGGCCGGCACCGAGTATTCCGGCCCGGATTCCGGCTTCACCACCCTGTTCCAGGGCCGCTGGACCCTCATCGTGCCGCTTCCCGGCTCCGACGCGGCGGCCAATGAGAAAATCGCCGAGTTGTGGCGGCGTTGCGGCTCGATGATCGAGGTGATGGAGCCCGCGCATCATGATCGCGTGGTCGCCATCGTCTCGCA
>CAIPLM010000139.1 GCA_903865895.1 uncultured Rhodospirillales bacterium
AGGCAGGCTTCGGGGTCGAGATCGAGCTTGCGGGCGAGATTGGCGAGGACGAACAGAAGATCGCCCACCTCGTCCTCCAGCCGCGCCTTGTCGGCGCCTGGCAATTCGGCACGCAGTTCGGCCACTTCCTCGTCGAGTTTCTCCAGCACCTGTTCGGCGTTCGCCCAGTCGAACCCCACGCGGGCAGCACGGTTGGCGAGTTTGTAGGCGCGGGTGAGGGCGGGCAAACCCACCGCAACGCCGGCCAGGGTGCCGGTTTCGGCGCGGGCGGCGCGCTCGGCCTGTTTCTGCACCTCCCAGGCCGCCGTCTGCGCCCCGGCATCGCGGGCGGCGGCCTCGCCGAAGACGTGGGGGTGGCGGCGGATCATCTTGTCGGAAATCGCGCGGGCGACGTCGGCGAAGCCGAAGCGGCCTTCCTCGGCGGCCATTTGGGCGTGATAGACGACCTGGAACAGCAGATCGCCGAGCTCATCCGGCAGGGCCGCGAAATCACGCCGGGCGATCGCGTCGGCCACCTCGTAGGCCTCCTCGATCGTGTACGGGGCGATGGTGTCGAAGCTCTGCGCGATGTCCCACGGGCAGCCGCCGACGGGCTGGCGCAGCGCCGCCATGATGTCGAGCAGGCGGCGCAGTTCGGCCTCGGCATCACTCATCGCGGCGTCTTTCCTGTGGCTTCCGGGGGAATGGATGTGCCATGCCGCGCGTCATCAGGCAAAACGCCTGCATTGGGGGACTATACATGCGACTGACCCGCCGTTTCGCCATTGGTGCCGGGCTTGCCGCCGCCGCGCTGCCGCCCTCCGTCGAGGCTGCCCAGCCGCTGGCCGGCCGCCAGGCGCCGAGCTTTTTCCGCTCCAAGATCGGCGATTTCGAGATCACCGCGATCAATGACGGCCTCGCCCAGCGGCCGCTCGACGGGTTCATCAAGAACGCGCCGATCGAGGAGGTGCGCAAGGTGCTCGGCGATGCGTTCATGGCGCAGGACAAGATCACCATCCCCTTCACCTCGCTGGTGGTGAACACCGGCAGTAAGCTCTACCTGCTCGATAGCGGCAACGGCGACCTCGGCGCGCCGACCACCGGGAGCTGGATGGCGAATTTCCGCGCCGCCGGGTTCGATCCGGAGAAGGTGGATGGCGTGTTGATCAGCCATTTCCACGGCGACCACATCCACGGCACCCGCCTGAAGGACGGCAAGGCGGTGTTCCCCAACGCCGAGATGATGGTGAGCGCGCCGGAATGGGATTTCTGGATGGATGACGGCAAGATGGCCCAGGCTTCCGAGGGCATGAAGCCGGCGTTCCAGAACGCGCGCCGGGTGTTCGCGCCGATGGCCAAGGACGTGAAGCGGTTCGACTGGGGCAAGGAGATCGTCTCCGGCATCACCGCGGTGGCCGCCCCCGGGCATACGCCGGGGCATACCGTGTTCGCCATCCAGTCCGGCAATGCGCGGTTCCTGATGATGTCGGACCTCACCAACAATACCTCCGTGTTCGTCCGCAAGCCGGACTGGCAGGCGATCGTGGATATGGACGGCGACCAGGCGCGGCAGACCCGCCATCGCATGCTGGATATTGCCGCCAGCGAGAAGATGCAGGTGGCGTTCTACCACGCGCCCTTCCCGGCGACCGGCCACATCCTGCGCGACGGGGCAGGGGCCTACCAGTTGGTGCCCGCGCTGTGGCAGCCGCTGGGCTGATTGCGCACTGGCGGCCTTCGTCGTACATCATTGAAACGGATCGGATTTTCGCTCCGCTTTGATCGCTGACGAGGGCCCCATGGCAACCGATCCCCGCATCTCCGCCCCCGCCGCGGCTCGTAATCGCGACCCTATTCTGGACGTTCTGCGGCAGGTTCTGCCGGAGAGCGGACTGGTGGTGGAGATCGCCAGCGGCACCGGCGAGCACGTGGCGCATTTCGCCGCGGCGTTGCCTGGCCTCACATTTCAGCCAACCGAGCCGGAC
>CAIPLM010000140.1 GCA_903865895.1 uncultured Rhodospirillales bacterium
GGCACGCGGGCCTGCATGAGATCGATATTGCCGAGCAGAACCGTCAGCAAGTTGTTGAAATCATGCGCAACGCCGCCGGTGAGCTGGCCGATCGCCTCCAGCCGCTGGGCCTGCTGCAGGGCGGCCTCGGTCCGCTCGCGCTCCTCGATTTGCGCCCGCAGATTGATATTCGCCTCGATTGCCGCGTCGCGCGCCTGTCGGTTTTCACCCAGCAGCTCCTCGATCCGCTTCGTCTGCCGGGCCCCATAGGACAGCAGGCCCCACACCATGGCCGCGACCGGAACGCCGCCGCTGATCAGCAAGAGCCCGCGGCGCTGCCATTCCCGCAGCGTGGACTCGAGCGAGGTCGTGACGGTGATGACCAGCGGCAGCGTCTTGTGCGCACGCACCGCCATGATCCGCTCTGAACCATCGCTGACCCGCTCGATCACCCCTGAAGCCTCGATGCCGTTCGCCTGCAACATGCGGAAGGGCGCAAAGGTCGAGGTGTCGCTGCCGATCACCCCGGGCCGACGCGGCGCGGCAGCGAGCACGATGCCGTCCCGCCGGTGCAGCGTCACCGCGCCGTCGTCGGGCAGTTCCACGGAATTATAGAAGGCCTCGAAAAAAGCGAGGTTGAGGCAGGCCACGACAACGCCACCGAATCCGCCGTCCGGACCGGCGATGCGCCTGGCCAGCAGAACCGACCAGTTATCGTCATCGAGCTTGAATGGCGAGCCGAACTGCACGGCCTCGACCGGGCCGCCGCGCAGGCGCTGCATCATCTCCTGCCGTGCCGTCAGCAGGGAGGCAGGCACCGGCTGCGGTTGCAAGGGGGCGCTGGCGACCACCTGGCCGTCCACATCGAGCACCTCGATCCCGGCGATCTGCCCCATCCCCTCAATACGCCGGGCCATCCGCTCGCCCAGCGGCATGCGGAAGTTTGGCCGGGCCTCCACCGGGCGGCTTTGCTGCTCGGCGAGATCGCGCAGGACGAGATCGACCCCCTCGATCGCCCGGCCGGTCTGCTCAACAAAGAGCATGTCGATCCGGTAGAGGTTGGTGCGCGCACTCTCGATGATGATGCCGCGCTGGACGACGAGGCGATGGGCGACGGCGCCCAGGATCAGCGCGAGCATGCCTACAGCGATCAGCCGAAGCGTTCGGCTGATCCGCGGTATGCGCTGTTGTTCGGCCCTATCCGTCGTAGCCGACATCCAAAGTACCCGTCGAAAGGCGCCGGGACAGCGCCACGTTACAAGAAGGTGTTAGCGATGATTGCTCTGCCGGCATATCCGTACAGCCGGAATGGATACAACATCCTGAAGCTATCACGAAAAGTTGATCGCGTGCCGGGCCGCTGTATCGGCCGCCCTACCGGCTGGCGCCGGACCGGGCTTTTGTGGTGTATCGAAGGATCAGCGCCGGGGCAACGTCCGGCGCATCGCGGGGAGATATCACGCTTTGGCCCAGCACATCGTGCTCGCCCTTGACCAGGGCACCACCTCCACCCGCGCGATCGCCTATCGCGCCCCGAACCTCACGCCCCTCGCCACCGCACGGCGGGACCTCGATCAGCATTTCCCCGCCAGCGGCTGGGTGGAGCACGCGCCGGAGGATTTGTTCGCCGACAGCGTGGCGGTGCTGCGCGAGGCCCTGGCGGCCAGCGGCGCGGCGGTGGGGGATGTCGCGGGGATCGGCATCACCAACCAGCGCGAGACCACGGTGATCTGGCGGCGGGATACCGGGGTGGCCATCCACAACGCCATCGTCTGGCAGGATCGCCGCACCTCCGATGCCTGCGCCGCCTTGCGCGCCGGCGGGCATGAACCGCTGGTCTCGGCGCGCACCGGGCTGCTGCTCGATCCTTACTTCTGCGCCACCAAGATCGCCTGGCTGCTCGATACCGTGCCCGGCGCCCGCGCGGCGGCCGAGGCCGGGCAGCTCGCCTTCGGCACCGTCGATTGCTGGCTGCTGTGGCGGCTGACCGGCGGACGCGTGCACGCCACCGACGCGACAAACGCCAGCCGCACCATGCTCTACGACATCCGCGCCGGCGCCTGGGATGATGACATGCTCCGCCTGTTCCGCATCCCCGCCGCCTTGCTGCCGGAGGTGCGCGACAGCTCGGGAGATTTCGGCCTGACCGACCCCGCCATCCTCGGCGCCGCGGTGCCAATCCACGGCATCGCCGGCGACCAGCAGGCCGCCAGCGTCGGCCAGGCCTGTTTCCGGCCGGGGATGGTGAAATCGACCTACGGCACCGGCTGCTTCCTGCTGCTCAACACCGGCGAAACCGCCGTGCCCTCCAAGGCCCGCATGCTGACCACGGTGGCGCTGCAACTCGCGGGGCGGCGCACCTACGCCCTGGAGGGCGCGATCTTCATCGCCGGCGCCGCGGTGCAGTGGCTGCGCGATGGCCTGGGCGTGCTGCCCCATGCCGACCAGAGCGGCGCCCTGGCCGCGATGGCCGACCCGGCGCAGGAGGTCTACCTCGTGCCCGGCTTCGTCGGCCTCGGCGCGCCGTGGTGGGACGCCGACGCCCGCGGTGCCCTGTTCGGCCTCACCCGCAACACCGGCCCGCGCGAACTGGCCCGCGCGGCACTCGAAAGCGTTGCCTACCAGACCCGCGACGTAATCGAGGCGATGCGGGCGGATTGGCAGGGAGAGGCGCAGACCGTACTGCGGGTGGATGGCGGCATGGTCGCCAGCGACTGGACCATGCAATTCCTCGCCGACCAGCTCGATGCCCCCGTGGATCGCCCGCAGGTGCTGGAAACCACGGCGCTGGGCGCTGCCTATCTCGCCGGGCTCGCCGCCGGCGTCTGCCCGGACCCGGAGGGGTTCGTGGCGACTTGGGCGCTGGAGCGGCGCTTCCTGCCCAGCATGCCGGCCGCCGAGCGCGCGCGGCGCTATGCCGGCTGGCGCAATGCGGTGCGCCGCAGCCTCACCAGCGCGCCGGGCGTTTGACTGGGGCGTTTGACTGGGGAGTTTGACCGGGGCGGCCCGGGCAGCGAGAATGCGGCGATGATCCTGCTGATCGACAATTATGACAGCTTCACCTTCAACCTCGTGCATTTCCTCGGGGATGTCGGCGCGCGCTGCGACGTGCGGCGCAATGACGCGCTGAGCGTGGAAGATGCGATGGCGCTGGCGCCGGAGGCGATCGTGCTTTCGCCCGGCCCCTGCACGCCCAATGAGGCCGGTATCTGCGTCGACCTGATCAAGGCCGCCGCCGGGCGTATCCCGCTGCTCGGCGTCTGCCTCGGCCACCAGGCGATCGGCCAGGCCTTCGGCGGCGAGGTGGTGCGCGCGCCCGAGCCGATGCACGGTAAGCTGAGCCCGGTGACGCACTCGGACAGCGATATCTTCGCCGGCCTCCCCTCACCCTTCCAGGCCACGCGCTATCACAGCCTGATCGTGCGCCGGGAGACCCTGCCGGACTGCCTGGTGCCGACGGCGGAGACCGGCGACATCATCATGGGTCTGCGCCATCGCGGCCTACCGGTGTTCGGTGTGCAGTTCCACCCCGAGAGCATCGCGAGCGAGCACGGCCACGCGATCCTCGCCAATTTCATCGCCATCGCGCGCAGTTTCAACGCGCCGGCCCGCGCGGCCTGAGGGAAGCACGATGTCCACGAACCTGAAGCCTTTTCTCGCCAGGCTGGCGCTGGGCGAGACGCTGAGCGAGAGCGATGCCGAGCAGGCCTTCGGCATCATCATGTCGGGCGAGGCCACCCCGGCGCAGATCGCCGGGCTGCTCATGGCCATGCGCGTGCGCCGCGAAACGGTGGCCGAGCTCACCGGCGCGGTGCGGGCGATGCGGGCGCGCATGACGCGGATCGAGGCGCCGCCTGACGCGATCGACGTGGTGGGCACCGGCGGCGACAATGCCGGCTCGCTCAATATCTCCACCGCGGTCGCCTTCGTAGTCGCCGGGCTCGGCGTACCGGTCGCCAAGCACGGCAATCGCGCGCTCTCGAGCCGCACGGGGGCTGCCGACGTGCTGGCGACGCTGGGCATCGATATCGATCTACCGTTCGACCGTATGGCCGACGTGCTGCGTGAGGCCCGGCTGGTGTTCATGTTCGCCCCCCGCCACCACGCGGCTTTGCGCCACGCCGCCGGACCGCGCGTGGAGCTTGGCACCCGCACCATCTTTAATTTGCTTGGCCCGCTCGCCAACCCCGCCGCGGTGAAGCGACAGCTGACCGGGGTGTTCGACCCGAGCTGGTCGCGCGCCATGATCGAGACGCTGGCCAATCTCGGGACCACGGATGCCTGGGTGGTGCACGGCCAGGGGCTCGACGAGCTGACCACCGCCGGGCCGTCCAGCGTGGTGGCGCTGAAGGACGGGGTGATCCGCGAATTCACCGTCACCCCCGAGGAAGCCGGCCTGCCGGTCTCGCCGGTCTCGGCGGTGAAGGGCGGTGACTCGGCGGAGAATGCCGCCGCACTTGAGGCGATGCTGCAGGGCGCGCCGGGTGCCTATCGCGATACCGTGGCGCTCAACGCCGCCGCGACTTTGATCGTGGCCGGCCGCGCCGGCGATCTGCGTGAGGGCGTGGCGATGGCGCTCGGCGCGATCGATAGCGGGGCCGCCCATGCCACACTCCAAGCACTGCGCAAGGCGACCGCGCCATGAGTGACGCACTCGCCCGCATCTGCGCCGATACCCGCATCGAGACCGCCAGGCGTAAGGCGGCCACGCCGCTCGCCGAGCTGGAGCGCCGCGCCGCCGCCGCCGCGCCGCCCCGCGGCTTCGCTGTCGCGCTTGATGAGGCGGTCGCTGCCGGCCGCTTCGGCCTGATCGCCGAGATCAAGAAGGCCTCGCCCTCCGGCGGGCTGATCCGCCCGGTCTTCGAGCCCCCTGCCCTCGCCGCCGCCTATCGCGACGGCGGCGCCAGTTGTCTGTCGATCCTGACCGATGGTCCGCATTTCCAGGGCCATATCGACCACTTTATGGCCGGCCAGCGCGCCGTGCGCCTGCCGGCGATCCGCAAGGATTTCATGCTGGACCCCTGGCAGATCATCGAAAGCCGGGCGATCGGGGCGGATTGCGTGCTGCTGATCCTCGCCTGCCTCAGCGACGCGGAAGCCGCCGAACTCGAAAGCGTCGCCGTGGCGCTGGGGATGGACGTGCTGGCCGAAGTGCATGACGGCGAGGAGCTTGATCGCGCGCTGCGGCTGAAGACCCGCCTGATCGGCATCAACAACCGCAATCTCAAGACCTTGAAGACCGATATCGCCACCACCGTTGAGCTGGCGCCGCGCGTGCCGGCGGATCGGGTGGTGGTGGGCGAGAGCGGGCTCAAGGTGCATGCCGACCTGTTGCGCCTCGCCGAGGTGGGCGTGCGGCGCTTCCTGGTCGGCGAAAGCCTGATGCGGCAGGATGACGTGACGGCGGCGACCAAGGCGCTGCTCGGAGCATGAGCGGGCTGACGCATTTCGACGCCGCGGGCAACGCGGTCATGGTCGATGTCTCGGCCAAGGCCGAGACCACGCGGGAGGCCACCGCCCAGGCGCGCGTGACGATGCTGCCGGCAACGCTGGCGATGATCCTCGGGGGCACCGCGAAAAAGGGCGACGTGTTCGGCGTCGCCCGCCTCGCCGGGATCATGGCGGCCAAGCGCACGGCGGATCTGATCCCGCTTTGCCATCCGCTGCCGCTGGCCGCCGTCACCATCGAACTCGCCGCCGATGGCGATGACGGGGTGGCGATCACCGCGACGGTGAAGACCACCGGGCGCACCGGCGTCGAGATGGAAGCGCTGACGGCGGCCTCGGTCACTGCGCTCACGGTCTATGACATGTGCAAGGCGGTTGATCGCGGCATGCGCGTCGAGGGGCTGCGGGTGGTGGCGAAATCCGGCGGAAAATCCGGAGATTTCCGGCAGGATTAAGGGGTTACGGCCCCAATCTCGCTCGCCGCCTGATCCAGCGCATCGCTGATTTCGTCGGCCACGCTTGGCCCTGCCGTCAGCACCGGCATGAATTTCACCATGGGCGGGCCGGCCACCGAGACGGAGTGGACGAGCACGCCGAGATCGAACAGGCGCCGCGCCAGGCGCTGCGAGGTCGGCCGGTCCACCACCCCGATGGTGGCGATGCCGCCTTGGACGCTGCCCACGCCGAACACGGATTGGTGGCGCTGGCGCAGGGCCGTGAAACGGGCCTCGAAGCGCGCGGCAATGGCGGCGACCCGTTCCTGCCAGCCCGGCGCCGTGACGATCCCCAGCACCGCACGCCCCACCGCCGAGGCCAGTTCATTCCCGCCGAGGCTGCTCGTGTACGCGTAGGCATGGGTGTTGATGCAGGCCTCGTGGATCTCTCGCGTGGTGACCAGCGCCGCCACCGGATAGAGCCCACCCGAGAGCCCCTTGCCGCAGACGATCATGTCCGGCACGAAGCCGTCCTTCGCACACATCCAGAACGGCCCGGTGCGGCCGATGCCGGTGCGGGTTTCGTCGATGATCAACCGGGCGCCGCGGGCGCGGCACAGGGCGGCGATGCCCGCGAGGTAGCCCGGCGGCGCCGGCGTGAAGGTCTCATAATCCATCGGCTCCAGGATCACGGCGGCGGTGGTGCCATCCACCAGCGCCTCGATCGAAGCGAGGTCGCCATAGGTGTCGAAGAAGCGCGAGGCGCCGTCCGGCAGGTTGTAATGGGCACGGATGCCCTCGCTCTCCCCGCCCGTCGCCATGGCGGAGAAGCCGGTATTGCCATGATAACCCTGGCGAAAGGCGACAATCCCGTGCCGTCCGGTGAGGCGGAAGGCGAAGGAGAGCGCGAGATCGGCCGCCTGGGAGGCGCTCAGCGTGATGACGCTGCGGCACAATGCGGCCGGTGAGGCGGCGGCCAGCGCGTCCTGCAACCCCAGTGTTTCGGCATTGGGCAGCATCCACAGCCCGCCATCGAGCCCGCGATCCAGTGCGTCGCGCATTGCGGCGAGGATGGTCGGGTTGCGATGGCCGAGCGTATGCACGCCGCCGGAGCAGGTGGCATCGAGCACCCGGTGGCTGCCGTCGAGGTTCCACACGTACGGACCCTGGCGCCGCCCGGCGACGAAGTTGGTGCCGCCCTCCCGTTGGGCCTGCGCCGCGGCGCGCCAGGCGCGATCCTCATAGCCGGCGAGGATCGCGCCCGTGTCGTCCATACTCACCCGGGAATACGCACCTGCAGGTCGGTGATGCCGTGGACGAAGGAGGAGAACACCCGCTTCTCCGGCTCCATCACCTCGATGCGGTCGAAGCGCTTGAGGATTTCCTCCCACAGGATCTTCAACTGCATCTCGCCGAGGCGGTTGCCGACGCAGCGATGGATGCCGAAGCCGAAGGAGAGATGCTGGCGCGGGCGGGTGCGGTCGATGATGAAGGCATCCGGGTTCTCAATCGCGTCTTCATCGCGATTGCCCGAAACATACCACATCACCACCTTTTCGCCCTTCTTGATCTGCTTGCCGCCGATCTCCGCATCCGCCAGCGCGGTGCGGCGCATGTGGCTAAGCGGGGTGTGGAAGCGGATCACCTCCGGGACCATGCTGTCGATCAGCGCATGGTTGGCCTTCAGCTTGGCGAACTCCTCGGGGTAGCGGTCCATGAACAGCACCGAGGCGCTCATCGAGTTGCGCGTGGTGTCGTTGCCGCCGACGATCAGCAGCACGAGGTTGCCGAGGAACTCCTTGGGCGAGAGGTTCCGCGTCGCCTCGCCATGGGCGAGCATGGAGAGCAGATCGGTCTTCTGCGGCTGGTTGGCGCGCTCGTTGAACAGGCGGGTGAAGTATTCCAGGCACTTCGCCAGTTCGGCTTCGCGCTTCTCGTCGCTATCGATCGGCCCGCCGCCCTTGATGTCGGCGGTGGCGACGTCTGACCAATAGGTCAGCAGCTTGCGATCCTCGAAGGGGAAGTCGAACAAAGTGGCGAGCATCATCGTGGTAAGCTCGATCGAGACGCGCTCCACCCAGTTGAAGGTCTCGTTGCGCGGCAGCCCGTCCAGCACCTTGGCGCAGCGCGAACGGATGGTGGCTTCCATGTTGGCGAGGTTGCCAGGCGCCACGATCGGCTGCACCACCTTGCGCTGCTCGTCATGGCGCGGCGGGTCCATCGAGATGAAGGAGGGGCGGCGGAACTCGGCCGGGGCGTCACGAATGGTGATGCCGCCCAGCATGGCGTCCGACGAGAACACCTTGTGATTGACCTCGACGGCCATGATGTCCTTGTACTTGGTCACCGACCAGTACGGCCCGAACCGGCTATCGGCGGTGTAGTGGACGGGGTCTTCCATCCGCAGGCGCTTGAAGTAGGGCTCCCACACGTCATCCTGGAAGAGCTGGGGATTGCCGACATCGAACTTGTCGAGCGGCATGGTGGCGGCGATGGTCTCGTGGTCGAGGCGAGCCGGGGCATTCATGGACGATTATCTCCCGATGGTTGGGAAGAGATTGGACCCTCACGGGGCCGTTTTGCAAGCGGTGGCTTGACCTGACTTCCCCGCGGTTCGACAAGACCAGCCGCCGCGGATCAGGAGGAAGCCATGGAATTCACAATCGTCGCGCCCCGCTTCATGCTCGTCGGCGGCGGCACCGCCGGCCGCATCGGCGAAGTGCTGGCCAAATTCGGCCTCTCCCGGCCCCTGGTGGTGACCGATCCGGTGATGGTGAAGACTGGCCTGGTGCGCCGGGTGATCGATCCGCTGGAGAAGGCTGGCATCACCGTCGGCGTGTTCAGCGACACCATTCCCGAGCCGACCGATACCGTGGTGGTGGCGGGCGTGAAGCATCTGCGCGCCGGCAGCTATGATTGCCTGATCGGCTTCGGCGGCGGTTCGCCGATCGATACTGCCAAGGCGATGGCGATCCTGGCGATGGGCGATGCCCCGATGTCCGCCTACAAGGTGCCTTTCGCCGCCGACCAGGGCGCCCTCCCGGTGATCGCGGTGCCCACCACCGCCGGCACCGGCAGCGAGGCGACGCGCTTCACCGTGATCACGGATGCGGTGCGCGACGAGAAGATGCTGATCGCCGGGCTCGGCGCCCTGCCGCTGGCCGGTATCGTCGATTACGAACTGACCTTCTCGGTGCCCATGCGCACCACGGCCGATACGGGCATCGATGCCTATAGCCATGCGCTGGAGGCCTGGGTCTCCAAGCGGGCGACCCCGTTCAGCGATGCGCTGGCGGTCTCGGCGATGGAACTGATCGCACCCAACCTGCTCACCGCCTATCACGAGCCGCAGAACGCCAAAGCGCGCGAGGCGATGATGCTGGGCGCCATGCAGGCCGGCATCGCCTTCTCCAACGCCTCCGTGGCGCTGGTGCACGGCATGTCTCGCCCGATCGGCGCGCATTTCCACGTGCCGCACGGGCTCTCCAACGCCATGCTGCTCCCGGCGGTGACGCGCTTCTCGGTGCCGGCGGCGGTTGCGCGCTACGCCGAGGCGGCGCGGCGCAGCGGATTCGCGACGGCGGCCGATAGCGACGAGCGCGCGGCCGACAAGCTCGCCGACGGGCTGGCCGCCTGGAACGCGGCGCTGAGCGTGCCGACGCCGCGCGGCTTCGGCATCGATCCCGCGGTGTGGCAGGCCAAGAAGGAGTTGATGGCCGAGCAGGCGCTGGCGTCCGGCAGCCCCGGGAACAACCCGCGTGTGCCGGACAAGGCCGAGATCATGGCGCTGTATGACGTGGTGTGGGGCGCCAACGCGTAAGGAGGCCACCGGCATGACCCAGGATTGGCTCAATCTCGGCGGCAAACGCGCAGTCGTCACCGGGGCGGCGAGTGGCATCGGGCGGGCGGTGGCGCGATCCCTCGCTGAGGCGGGCGTCGATGTCGCGTTGCTCGACCGCGACGCGGAGGGCTGCGCGCGCTTCGCCGAGGAGTTGCGGGCCGCCGGCGCCCATGCCATCGCCGCCACCTGCGATACCTCCGATCCCGCGAGCGTCGCCGCCGCGGCACAGGCGGTGACGGCGGCGTTCCCCACGCTCGATATCGTCGTCAACAACGCCGGGATCGGACGTGCCGGCAGCCTGGCCGAGATCGGGCTTGCGGGCTGGAATGAGGTTCTCTCGATCAACCTCACCGGCTACCTGCTGATCGCCCAGGCCTTCCGCCCTGCCCTGCTCGCGGCCGGCGGCGGGGCGCTGGTGCATATCGCCTCCATCGCCGCCAGCAACCCGCAGCCGCGCAGCGGTGCCTATTCGCCGTCCAAGGCTGCTGTGGCGATGCTCTCACGGCAACTCGCGCTGGAATGGGGGCCGGATGGCATCCGCTCCAACATCGTCAGCCCCGGCATGGTGCGCACCCCTCTGTCGGAGGCGTTCTACCAGGCTCCCGGCATCGCCGAACGCCGTGCCGCCATGGTGCCGCTGCGCCGCGTCGGCGGGCCGCAGGACATCGCCGATACCGTGCTCTATCTTGCCAGTCCCCGCGCCGCCTATGTCACGGGGGCGGAGATCCTGGTCGATGGCGGGTTGGACCAGGTGGTGATGGAGCTGACGCCGCGGCCGGGGTTCTAGTCGGGTGATACGGCGTATCCTAGTGCCCGCGCTTGGTGCCGCTGGCGGCATCGCGATCATGGTGGGCCTGGCCGATATGGTCTCCCTACCCTATGCGGCGGTGCCCTTCGTGACCTCCATCATCCTGGTGCTCGCCGCTCCCGGCAGCCCGCAGGCGCAGCCGCGGAATATCCTTGGCGGCCACATCCTCTCGTCCCTTGCGGGGATTGTGGTTCTATTGCTGCTCGGCGGCACCGGCTGGTTCGCGGCGATCGCGGTGGGGCTCGCGGTCGGCGCGATGGTGGCGACGAAGACGCTGCACCCACCGGCGGGGATCAACGCCTTCATGATCGTCACCCTGCACCAGCACTGGACGGTGCTGCTGATGCCGGTGGCGGCTGGGGCGGTGATCCTGACCTGCTATGCCTGGGTCTATCACCGCCTGACCCGCGAAACCCCCTGGCCCGAGGTCGGCTAAGCCTCTTTGGCGGCCCGCGCGATCGCCGCCGTCATCTCGGCCCGGCCGGCGGCGCCCTGGGAGAAGCGGGTTCCGGCGATCAGCCCGCCATCCACCACGATGTCATGCCCGCTGACGAAGCTTGCGGCGTCGGACGCCAGGAACACCGCCGCGCGAGCGATATCGTCCGGCATGCCTGCCCGCGGGATCGGCTGGGCCTTGGCGAAGCGCGCCTCCAGCTCCGCCGTTGCCCGGTCGGCCACGCCGGGATCGAGCCCGATGCCCTTGCCGAAAATCCCGGTCACGATGGCACCCGGCGAAATCGAGTTCACCCGCACCCCATCCTCGCCCAATTCGGCGGCGACGCTGCGGGTGAGGTGCAGCACGGCCGCCTTGGCGGTGGAGTAGGCGTGCGAGGAGCCGCCGGCGCGATAGCCGGCGACCGAGGCCGTGGTGATGATGCTGCCCGAGCGCTGCGCCTGCATGATCGGCGCCACATGCTTCATGCCGAGCACGATGGCGCGGACATGCACCGTCATCATCTTGTCCCACTCCGCCATGTCGGTCTCGGCGATACGGAAGGGCGGCAGCCCGTGCCCGGCGTTGTTGAACAGCACGTCGATCCGCCCGAAGCGGGCAGCAGTACCGGCGATCAGCGCCTGCACATCCGCCTCTACCGCCACATCCGCCTGCACGAAGCTGGCGTTCTGGCCGAGCCGGGCGGCGATGGCCTGGCCGAGTTCAGCGCGGCGGCCGGCCAGCACCACGGTGGCGCCTTCCTCAATGAAAACCTCCGCCGTGCGCTCGCCGATGCCGCTGGTGGCGCCGGTGATGATCGCGATCTTGCCGTCGAGCTGCCCCATGTTTCCTGCCTTTCGATTGGTTCGTGTTCAGACCACCTGCAACGCCCGGTGCGGCCCATCCGGCAGATGCACGGCGATCGCATCCCCCGGATGCACCTCGCCGCCCGCCAGCACGATCGCCATCACGCCGGATTTGCGCACCAGCCCGCCCGCCGCGTCCCGCCCCAGAACGGCCTGCATCAGCCCTGGCCGGAACCGGTCGATCTGCACGCAGGGATTGCGCAGCCCGGTGATCTCGAGCCGCGCGGCGGCGCCGAGGGTCAGCACCGCCCCTTCCGGAAGCCCAAGCAGATCAATGCCTTGCGTCGTGATGTTCTCGCCCAGCGCACCGGGCGCCACATCAAACCCGGCGGTATCGAGCTCGGTCAGCAGCTCGCTGTGGATCAAGTGCACCTGCCGCAAATTGGGCTGGTTCGGGTCCTTCGCCACCCGCGAGCGGTGCTTCACGGTCGCGCCGGCATGCGCGTCCCCCTCCACGCCAAGCCCGGCGAGCAGGCGGATGAACATCGCCGGCCGCTTGCTGAAATGGTGCCCGCCGTCGCGATGCACGGCGGTGACGCGGGCGCTCATACCCAATGCGCCGCCACCCAGACGCAGGGGCCGGGGGCGACCGGGCGATCCCAATAGCCGCCAAGCCACTGGTCGCTCTGGCTGGTGCGCTTGATCCAGCGGCCGGCGACCCAGCTGTAGTTCCGCCCATCCCAGTCCCAATGGCCGGGCTGATAGATCTGCACATATTCGGCCACCGGCGCCTTGGGGATGGCCTCCTCGGGCGAGGGCGGCGGGCGCTGGCAGGCGCCGGTATTTTCCTGCACGGTCTGGCAGCCCGCCAATAGCAGGGCGGCAAACAGGGCGGCGGGGGCGAAGAAGCGCATGGGTTTGGCTCCGGTTCAGGCGATGAGACGGTCGTCGACGATGGCCCGCGCCGGCGACCTGAGGGTGGCTGCGCTGGCATACACGCGCGGCAGGATCTGGTCGAGGAACACCTCGGCCGCGGCACGGGCCGCCGGCGGCGCATCGGCCCGCGCCGCCACCTTGGCGCAGAGCCACCCGGCGGTGACGGTGCCGAGCAGCTGGAGATAGGCGCTCGCCCCCGCCTCCGCCGCGCGCGGTTCGGCCTGTCGCATCCAATCGCTCGCCTCGCGCGCCTTGCTGGCGGCGTGCAGCAGGTCGGGCGAGGCGAAATCGGCGGCGGCGATCTCGGCCAGCAGCTCGTTCACCGCCGCCCCCTGGTCGCGCAGCAGGCCGCGGCGCAGCAAGGTGAGCGCCTGGATGCCGTTGGTGCCCTCGTAGATCGGCAGGATGCGCGCATCGCGCAGATGCTGCGCCGCCCCGGTCTCCTCCACGAAGCCCATGCCGCCATGCACCTGCACGCCCATCGACGCGGCCTCGACGCCGGCATCGGTGGCCCAGGCCTTGGCGACCGGGATCAGCAACTGGCCGCGCGGGCTCTCCGGCTCCAGCGCCGCATGCAGCGTCAGCAGCCGCCCGCCCAGCGCCAGCGCCCGCATCGTCCACAGCATGCGCCGGACGTCCGGGTGGATCGCAATCGGCCCGCCCCCCTGCTCGCGAATGGTGGCGAAATCGGCGGCGCGGCGAAAGGCGCGCTCGGCCGAAGCCACCCCCTGCATTGCCACCCCCAAGCGAGCGGCATTCATCATGGCGAACATCGCCGGCAGTCCGCGATGCGGTTTGCCCACCATTTCGCCCAGCGCGCCCTCGAACTGCATCACGCAGGTTGGGCTGGCGTGGATGCCGAGCTTGTGCTCGATCGAGGCGCAGGAGAGCGCGTTGCGGCTGCCATCGGCCAGCACGCGGGGCACGGCGAACAGCGAGATGCCGGCGCTGCCCGGGGGCGCGTCGGGCAGCCGTGCAAGCACCATATGCAGGATGTTCTCCGTCATCCCGTGCTCGCCCCAGGTGATGTAAATCTTGGTGCCGGTGATGCGAAACCCCTGCCCGTCCGGCTCGGCGCGGCTGCGCACGCCCGAGAGGTCGGAGCCCGATTGCGGCTCGGTGAGGCACATCGTCCCCGTCCAGTCGCCGCGGATCATCGGCGCCATCAGCCGCGCCTTCTGGTCCTCGGTGCCGTGCACCTCCAGCAACGCGATCGCATCCTGCGTCAGCATCGGGCAGAGGCCGAAACCCATATTGGCGCTGCTCACCGGCTCGAAGGCGGCGAGCGCGATCAGGTGGGAGAGCCCCTGCCCGCCATGCGCCTCGCTGGCGGCGATGCCGATCCAGCCGGCTTCGGCATAGGCGCGGAAGGCCTCGGCGAAACCGGGCGGCGGCGTCACCACGCCATCCGCCCATTTCGCCCCGACCTGATCGCCCACCTTATCGAGCGGCCCGAGCACGCCCTCGGCCATGCGCGCGGCCTCGCCAAGAATGGCGGCGGTGTCGGCCTCGTCCATCGCGTTGAAGCCGATGATGTGGTGCAGCAGCCAGGCGGTTTCGTCGGGCGGGGCGGTGATGGCCATCTCAGGTCTCCCAGGGCATTCGCGGGGCTCTTACCAATCTGCCACTTCGGGCAGCAACACCGTGGCGACGGCCTGGCAGGCGATGCCCTCCATGCGGCCGGTGAAGCCGAGCCGCTCGGTGGTGGTCGCCTTCACCGAAACGCGGCGGGCATCGCAGCCCAGCAGCTCCGCGAGCCGGGCGATCATCGCCGGCGCGTGCGGGGTGATTTTCGGCCGCTCGCAAATCAGCGTCACGTCCACATTGGCGATCCGCCCACCGCGTGCCGCCACCCGACCGGCGGCGTGGCGCAGGAAGCGGGCGGAATCCGCGTCCTTCCACTGCGCCTCGCTGGGCGGGAAATGCCGGCCGATATCGCCCTCCGCCAGCGCGCCATAAATCGCGTCGCACAGCGCATGGATGCCGACATCGGCGTCGGAATGTCCGGAGAGCCCCTTCTCATGCGGCACCTCGATGCCACAGAGGATCAGCTTTCGGCCGGCTTCCAGCACATGCACGTCAAACCCGGTGCCAATGCGGGGATAGAGCGGCGGCGCCAGCACGCGTTCGAGCCGCGCCTGGTCTTCGGGATAGGTCATCTTGATATTGTCCTCGCTGCCGGCGACCAGCGCCACTGTGTGCCCCGCCGATTCCAGCAGGGAGGCATCATCCGTGGCGCCCTCCGGCAAGGTGCGGTGCAAAGCGAGCAGCAGAGGGAAGCGGAAGCCCTGGGGCGTCTGCGCGCGGAACAGCCCGTCGCGCGGCACCGTGGTCTCGATCACCCCGCCGCTCGCGCGCTTCAGCGTGTCGGCGACCGGCACCGCGGGGATGGCGCCGTCATGGGTCGCCAGCGCCGCGATCAGATCGGGGATGGTGCGCGCCGGAAAAAACGGCCGCGCCCCGTCATGCACCAGCACGAGATCGGGGGCATGCGCCACCAGCGCCTCCAGCCCCGCCCGCACGCTGTCCTGCCGCGTCGCCCCGCCCGGCACCACCGGAAGATGCGGCAACCCGGCGAGCGCCTCGCCGATTGCCTCGGCATCGCCGACGGGTTGCAGCAGCGCGACATCGCGGAGCAGCGCCTGGGCGGCGTGGCGCAGCACGGTCTGGCCGGCGATGGTGACGTATTGCTTCGGCATGGCCGCGCCGAAGCGGCTACCGCTGCCCGCGGCGACCAGTACGGCGGCAATACGGGGTGTCTGAGAGGGCTCGATGCTCATGCCGGCAAACTCGCCGCCCGCGCGCGATCCGTCAACGCAAGCCGCTGCATGCCGCCTTTCAGGCGCCTGCCCCACAGTACACGCACCAGCACCGCCGCGCGGGCCAAGCCCGGCAGCGCATCAGTCACAACGCTGGCGGCGGTACATCGCCCCTCCTCCGTGGAGTAACCCACCTCAGGCCGCGCGCCGGAGAGGCCCGCGTACGGCGCAGGATACAGAAGCAGCCGCGCCATTGCCCGCCGCCCGGCATCGTTGCGCACGCGCGCCACCTCGGCCGCCTTGCCACGAAAGCCAGGATCGGCCAGCAAATCGGGGTCAGACAGCAGAACGCGCAGGCGCGCCAATCGCCGGATCTCGGCCGCAAACCGGGCGCGGCGCCGATGAGTCAGCGGCAGCGCATCCAGCCGAGCGCGTAAGGCCGCGAGCCTCGTGCCCAGCACGCCGTCCAGCGCCAGCACCAAATGCCGCAGGACGCGGAGCAGGAGGCGTTGGAAGGAGGACGGGCGGGAGGTCATGGCGGCCTTTCGTCAAATTTAAGTTCCCTATATGTTCACATACGTGAGCCGAAGGGTCAAGGATTATTTGCTCGTTTTCCTAAGATTTTTCGTGCCCCGCCCGCCAATCCGCATCCATGAGCGATTTGGCGAACGCCCTGGCCCCGCGGTCCCGGAGGTCATTCCCGACGCAGCGATGCGCAATTGCAGGTTTGCTACAGTCAGACTAGTTATGCCCAAATCATGGGCACCCCTTTGCACGCTCCCGCGCCACACACTCCCACGCCACGCCTGCGGCCGATCGATCTCGGCCGCGGCGTCGTCATCGATGATCCCGTCATCCTCGCGCCGATGTCGGGCGTGACGGATCTGCCGTTCCGCCGCCTTGCCCGGGCACTCGGCGCAGGGCTGGTGGTTTCCGAGATGATCGCCTCCTGGGCAATGATCCGCGAGAACAAGGCGACGCTCAGGATGAGCGAGCTGGATGGCAAGCCGAGCTCCCTCCAGCTCGCGGGCTGTGACCCGGTCGCGATGGCCGAGGCGGCGCGCATCGCGGTGGATCGCGGGGCGGATATCGTCGACATCAATTTCGGCTGCCCGGTGAAGAAGGTCGCGGTCGGGCAGATGGCCGGCAGCGCCCTGATGCGCGACGAGGCGCTGGCCGGACGGTTGCTGGAGGCCACCGTGCGCGCCGTCGATGTGCCGGTGACGCTGAAGATGCGCATGGGCTGGGACCATCAGAGCCTCAACGCCCCCAATCTTGCCCGCATCGCCAAGGAGGCGGGCATCCGCATGTTGACGGTGCATGGCCGCACCCGGCAGATGTTCTACACCGGCACCGCCGACTGGGACTTCATCGCCAGCGTCAAGGCGGCGACCGACCTGCCGCTGATCGCCAATGGCGACATCGTCACCGAGGAGGATGCCGCCGAGGCGCTGCGCCGCTCCGGCGCCGATGGGGTGATGATCGGCCGCGGCTGCTATGGCCGCCCCTGGTTCCCTGCCGCCGTCGCCGAATTTCTCCGCACCGGCGAGAAGCGGGCCGAACCCGATCTCGCCGCGCAGAAGCGCATCCTGCTGCTGCACTACGAGGGCATGCTGACCCATTTCGGCACCGAGCCCGGGCTACGCCTCGCGCGCAAGCACATCGCCTGGTATTCGCGCGGCCTCACCGGCTCCGCCGAATTCCGCGCCACCGTGATGCGCACCAATGACGTGCCGACCGTGCTGGCGCTGATCGACCGCTTCTATGATCCGCTGATCGAACGCGGCGCGGTACGCCACCAGAGCCGCGACTCCGTTCTGGCCGAGGCGGCATGAAGGCCACCGTCACCCGCGCCGCCCTCAGCCTGATCGGCCGCCGCGACACGCCGCGCCCGCCCGATAACGCGGCGCTGCTCTCGGCGCTGCCAATCCCCGTCGTGTTGCTCGATCCGGAGAACCGCTTCCGCTTCCTCAACCACGCCGCCGAGCAATTCCTCGGCGTGTCCTCCGCCCAGGCCGCCCGGCTGCCGATCACCGAGCTGCTGCCGGCCGACAGCCCGGTGTTCCTGATGATCGAGCATGTCCGCCGCCATGAGGTGACGGTGGCGGATTACGACATGACGATCGAGGGGCCGCGCATGCGCAAGCACGGCATCACCGTGCAGGCGACCCCGCTGCCCGAAGAACCCGGCGCCGTGCTGCTGGCCTTCCAGGATGCCTCCGCCGCCCGCTCGCTCGACCGCCAACTCACCTTCCGCAGTGCCGCCCGCAGCGTCACCGGCATGGCGGCGATTCTGGCGCATGAGGTGAAGAACCCGCTCTCCGGCATTCGCGGCGCCGCCCAGCTGCTGGAATCCAGCGTCTCCGAGGCCGATCAAGAACTCACCGTGCTGATCCGCGACGAGGCCGACCGCATCCGCGCTTTGGTGGAGCGGATGGAGGTGTTCGGCGACAAGCCGTTCGATCGCGGGGCGGTCAACATCCATCGCGTGCTCGAGCATGTCCGCCGCCTCGCGCAGACCGGTTTCGCGGCGGCCATTCCCTTCCACGAGGCCTATGACCCCTCGCTGCCCGCGGTGCTCGGCAACCGCGACCAACTCGTCCAGGTGATCCTCAACCTCGTGAAGAACGCTGCCGAAGCGGTGATCGATGGCGAGGTGGAAAGCCCGGAGATCACCCTCATCACCGCCTACCAGCACGGCATGCGCCTCGCCATGCCCGGCTCCACCCGCCGGATGGAACTGCCGCTGGTGGTGACGGTGCGCGATAACGGGCCGGGTATTCCCGATGATATCCGGCCCAATTTGTTCGACCCCTTCGTCACCTCGCGCGCCTCCGGCAGCGGGCTCGGCCTTGCCCTGGTGGCCAAGATCATCAGCGATCATGGCGGGCTCATCGAGGTCGACAGCCGGCCCGGGCGCACCGAATTCCGCCTGCATCTGCCGATCTTCCCTGACGACCCCTCCTGAGTTCAGGACCAGTCATGACCCCTCCCACCGTCCTCGTCGCCGACGACGACCGCTCGATCCGCACGGTATTGACCCAGGCTTTGGGGCGATCGGGCTACCAGGTGCGCACCACCTCCAACGCCGCCACGCTGTGGCGCTGGGTGGAGGATGGCGAGGGCGATCTGGTGATCACCGACGTGGTGATGCCCGACGAAAACGGGCTGGACCTGCTGCCTCGCATCCGCCGCGCCCGCCCGGATCTGCGGGTGATCGTGATGTCCGCCCAATCCACCCTGATGACGGCGGTGAAGGCAGCCCAGCGCGGGGCCTTCGAATATCTGCCGAAACCCTTCGATCTCAAGGAGTTGCTGGCCGTCGTTGGGCGCGCTTTGGCAACCCCCCTGCCCGAGATCGCCGCCAGCGAACCGGCCGCGCGCGACAGCGACGAGCGCCTGCCGCTGATCGGCCGCAGCCCCTCCATGCAGGAGATTTATCGCACGATCGCAAGGCTCACCACGGCGGACCTCACCGTGATGATCAACGGCGAAAGCGGTACCGGCAAGGAGCTGGTGGCCCGCGCCCTGCACGATTACGGCCGCCGCCGCAGCGGGCCATTCGTGGCGATCAACATGGCGGCGATCCCGCGCGAGCTGATCGAGAGCGAGCTGTTCGGCCATGAGCGCGGCGCATTCACCGGCGCCACCACCCGCAGCCCCGGCCGCTTCGAGCAGGCCGCCGGCGGCACGCTGTTCCTCGACGAAATCGGCGACATGCCGCCCGAGGCACAGACCCGGCTGCTGCGCGTGTTGCAGGAGGGCGAATTCACCACCGTCGGCGGCCGCACGCCGATCCGCGCCAATGTCCGGATCATCGCCGCCACCCACCGCGATCTGCGCGCGGCGATCCGCCAGGGGCAGTTCCGCGAGGATTTGTTCTATCGCCTCAACGTGGTGCCGATCCGCCTGCCACCGCTGCGCGAGCGGGCCGAGGATATCGGCGACCTCGCGCGCCACTTCCTTGACCGTGCCGTCGCCGATGGGCTCGCCGCCAAGACGCTCGATCGCCCGGCAGTGGATGCCATGATGGCCTATCGCTGGCCGGGCAATGTGCGCGAGTTGGAAAACGTGATGCGCCGCCTCGCC
>CAIPLM010000141.1 GCA_903865895.1 uncultured Rhodospirillales bacterium
GCATCAAAGCCGCGCGGCTAATTGCATGGAGGCACGACGCCCTCCACGGCTCACACTTAAGGACTTGCTGCTATGTCTGCCCAGATTTCCAAGGAATCGATCGCCCTGATGATGCCGAATCGTCTCGGTCATTACTTCCGCGACGAGCCCGAATTCATGACCCGTCCCGATGTTCCGCGGATCGACGTCTTGTCGTCGCTGTGGGCGTTGGTGATGTGGGTTGCCGCAATGCCCCGCCGCCGTGCGGTGCTGGACGAGCTGAACGCCCTGTCGGAGCACGAGTTGGCCGATATCGGCCTCAGCCGCACCGAAGTGACCCGCGTGTTCGACCCGAGCTTCTCGGCCGAGCGCAATGCGGAGCGTGCCAGCCTCGCCTATGGCCGCCCCGCCGGCGTCTGATCCGTCACCGCGGGACTGCATCAGCGGCGCAACACCAGCGTCGCCCAGTTGCCTTCCCGCAGGGTGCGCTCCAGGCGCATCCCCTGCCGCCGATAGGCTGCAAGCACCCAGTTCGCCTGGGTGGCCAGCAGCCCGGCGAGGATGAGCGTTCCCCCCGGTGCCAGGTTCGCGGCCATGCGTCGCGCCATCTGGCACAGTGGGCGGGCGAGAATATTGGCGAAAATCAAGTCGTAAGGCCCCGGCCGCCGCACGGACGGCGACGCCCAGCCATCGGCACGGATGCAGTGGAGCTGGCCGCCGAGGCCGTTCAGCACGGCGTTGCTATGCGCCACCCGCACCGACCAGGGATCGATATCCGTCGCCGTCACCTTCCGGTGCAGCAGCATCGCGGCCGCCATGGCGAGCACGCCCGAGCCGGTGCCGAGATCGAGAATGCGGCGGGGCTTGCGATGCGCCACCGTCTCCAAGGCCCGCAGGCAGCCGCGGGTCGAGCCATGCTCGCCGGAGCCGAAGGCGATGCCGGCATCGAGCGTGATCACCTTGCGGCCCGGCGACGCCGAAGCGGCGAGATGGGTGCCGCGGATGACGAAACGGCGGCCGACGTTCTGTTCGGGAAAACCGTCATAGGTGCGCGCGAGCCAGCCCTCCGCCTCGGTGGCGCGGCGGGTAACCACCGCTTCCACGCCGGTGACCAGCCCGGCCAACGCCAGCGCGCCGGCCAGCGTCGCCTCATCGGCGCCCTGGTCGCGCACGCCTTCGACGGTCCAGAGGCCGGAATCCTCATCGAGGAAAAAGCCCACCGTGCCGCAGGCCGTGCGCAAGGCGGCCTCATAGGCCTCCATGGCATCGGCCGGCACCACGACGGTGATGGTCTCAAGGGCAATGGCGTGTCGTCTGGTGGTCATGCGCGCTCCACGAAGCGGTCAAGCACGCGCTTCTGTCCGGCTTTTTCGAAATCGATGTCGAGCTTGTCGTCATCGGTGGCGGTCACCAGGCCGTAGCCGAATTTCTGGTGGAACACCCGCGTGCCGACCGGGATGGCATCCGCCCGCGCCGGCCGGGCCGGCTGCTCCCAGGCCGCCGCGATCGCCGGGCGGCGGGCCGTCATCGGGAAGGCGCCGGTGAAGGCCGGCGCCCGCATCATGCGGTCCCGCTCCATTGCCGCCGAGCCGGTGATCTGCACGTGCTCGGCCGGGATCTCCTCGATGAACCGGCTCGGCACGCTCGATTGCCAATTGGCATACAGCCGGCGATTGGCGGCATGGCTCACGATCGCAAGCTGCCGCGCCCGGGTGAGGCCGACATAGGCGAGGCGGCGCTCCTCCTCCAACCCCTTGAGCCCGCTCTCATCCATGGTCCGCTGGCTCGGGAACACGCCCTCCTCCCAGGCCGGCAGGAACACAGTGTCGAACTCCAGCCCCTTGGCGGCATGCAGCGTCATCAGGCTGACCCGATCGCCCTCGGCGTTCTGCTCATTGTCCATCACCAGCGCGACATGTTCGAGGAAGCCGCCGATGCTCTCGAACTCCGCCAGCGCGCGGACGAATTCCTTGAGGTTCTCGATACGGCCGGGCGCCTCGATCGACTTGTCCTGCTTCCACATATCCATGTAGCCGCTCTCGTCGAGCATCACCGCCATGGTGGTGACGTGGCCCTCCCGTTCGATCGCGGCGCGCCAGCGGGCGAACCCGCCCATCAGGTCCCGCACGGCCTGGCCGACCTTGCCGCGCAATACGCCTTCCTCGGCGAGCGCAAGCGCGGCAAAGGTGAGCGGCACGCCCCCGGATCGCGCCCGCTCGTGCATGGAGCGCAGCGCCACGTCGCCGATGCCGCGGCGGGGCAGGTTGATGATGCGCTCGAAGGCGAGGTCATCGGCCGGCTGGTTCAGCACCCGGGCATAGGCCACGGCATCGCGGATTTCCTGGCGCTCGTAGAAGCGCAATCCGCCCACCACGCGATAGGGCAGGCCGACGGTGATCAGCCGCTCCTCGAAGGCACGGGTCTGCGAGTTCGCTCGCACCAGCACCGCCATTTCGCTGAGGGCATGGCCGCCTTGGCGCAGCGACTCCATCTTGCCGACCACCATGCGGGCCTCCTCATCGGAATCCCACAGCCCGACGATCTGCACCTTCTCGCCCGAGGCGTCGTTCCGCCCCGGCCGCAGCGTCTTGCCCAGCCGGCCTTCGTTATGGGCGATCAGGCCCGAGGCAGCGGCGAGGATCTGCTCGGTGGAGCGGTAGTTGCGTTCGAGGCGGACGATCTTGGCCCCCTCGAAATCCTTCTCGAAGCGCAGGATGTTCTCCACCTCCGCCCCGCGCCAGGAGTAGATCGACTGGTCGTCATCCCCCACGCAGCAGATGTTGCGATGGCCCTGGGCGAGCAGGCGCAGCCAGAGATACTGCACCAGGTTGGTGTCCTGGTACTCGTCGACGAGGATGTAGCGGAAGCGGCGGTGATACTCCGCCAGCACCTCCGGATGGGCGCGCAGGATCTCGGTGACATGCATCAGCAAATCGCCGAAATCGCAGGCGTTGATGGTGCGCAGCCGGTCCTGATAGGCGGCGTAGAGCAGGCGGGCATTGCCGCCGGCGAAATCACTGTCCTCGGCGCCCGTCACCCGCTCGGGCGGCAGGCCGCGGTCCTTCCAGCGCTGGATGATCCCCATCAGCACCGGCGGCGGGAAGCGCTTGATGTCGAGCCGGGCCGCCTCCATCACCTGCTTCAGCAGGCGCAGCTGGTCGTCGGTATCGAGGATGTTGAAGCTGGAGGTGAGGCCGACCAGCTCGGCATTGCGCCGGAGCATGCGGGCGGCGAGCGCGTGGAAGGTGCCGAGCCACAGCCCCTCCGCCGGCTCGCCGAGGATCGCCGAGACGCGCTCGCGCATTTCGCGCGCGGCCTTGTTGGTGAAGGTCACCGCCAGGATCTGGCTCGGGAAGGCGCGGCGGGAGAGCAGGATATGGGCGAAGCGGGTGGTCAGCACGCGGGTCTTGCCGGTGCCGGCTCCGGCCAGCACCAGCAGCGGGCCGTCGATGGTCTCCACGGCCTCGCGCTGTTCCTGGTTCAGGCGGGCGAGATGTTCGCTCATGACTCGATCCAATAGATGCGCCCGACTCGGACCCAATTCATCGTCATTCTACCTCAGCGCAGGCAGGGCAGGCGAGACGCCTACTCCCGCGCCAATGCCGGCAGGAGAGGCAGCAGCGCCGGCAGGTCGCGCTCGGCGGAGCAGACCAGGAAGCGCTCGGCATGCGGGCCCGGCGCATCCTGGGCATCGCCGATCGGCAACCCGTCAGCGCCGAGCGGCAGCGCGGCCAGCCCGATATCGCCGTAGATCGGGAGATAGTCCCGCCCGGCCCACCACACCGCCGGCGTCTGCCCGTCCTGGCGGGCGAGATCGCGCAGGCGCCAGATGGCCGAGATCCGATCGGCCGCGTCACCCACGGGGTCGCCGAGCGCCAGCAGAACCTTGCCCACACGGCGGAACACGATCGCCGCACGTCCGGCCTCGCCCCAGATCACCCCGTCAATCTCCAGCGGCGGCGCTCCGGCGCCGAGGCCCGCGAAGCGGCGCCGCGCGGTATCGTCCCAGGCATCGGCCACGGCCCGGGCGGGGCGCAGCAGGCGCCACAGCGCGAACAGCCCGGCCAGCAGCAGCGCCAGCAGGGAAAGCCGCAGCCCCTGCGGCACGTCGGCGGCGAGGATGATGTCCCAGAAGCTGTTGCGATCGCGCGCCGCGAGCCGCGGCTCCAACCGCGCCAACATGCCGACGCAGGCCACCAGCACCACCAGCGGCAACACCGTTCCCGCCCGCGGCTTGCCGCTGAACAGGCTGGCATCGCGATAAAAGGCCCGTCCGAAGGGGGCCAGCACGAAGGCAGCCGCGAGCAAGGCGAGTGTGATCCAGGCGCCGCCACCCTGCATTGCGGTGAAGCCGGCGCCTGCCAGCAATGCGGCGATGGCGGCCTGCCAGGTCTGCTTCACCCGCAGCGTCAGCCCCGCCGCCAGCACCATCAGCCCGGCCCCGAGCAGCGACGGCACGAAGGCGCTCATGGTGCCGACGAACCAGAACGGCGAATGCGCCCATTCCGCGCCGATCTCCGAGAGCAGGCCGACCGACATCAGCAGCGCGCCGCTCAGTGCCACCGCCCCGGTCGCCGCCGCCACCGCGAAATCGGTCGGCGTCCAGCGACCCATCGCCTGCACGCCCTTGGTGTCGCCGGCGCGCCCCAGCACGCCCTTGCTGCGCATCAGCACCTCGTTGCCCGCGAACAGGCCGCCAGCGAGGAAGAGCGGGATGATGTAGTAGTAGAGCCGGAACACCACGATCCCGCCGACAATCTTCGGCGCTTCCAGATAGGGCGCGAGGCCGAGCAGCATCGCGGTATCGAACACCCCGAGCCCGCCCGGCACATTCGCCACCAGACCCGCCGTGTAGGAGGCAAGGTAGATGCCGAGGAAGCGCGGATAGGTCAGCCCCGGCGCATCCGGCAGCAGCGCGTAGAAAATCGCCGCCGTCACGCCGACATCGACCGTCGCCAGGATGATCTGCAGCAGCGCCATCTTCAGGCCGGGCAACTCCACCACATTGCCGAAGATCTTGATGGTGCCGAGCACGCGGGAGAGGGTGGCGTAGGCCGTCACCACCGCCCACATCGCCCCGCCCGCGGCATAAAGCACCCAGCGCGGCAGATAGGCGCCGAGGAAGGGGATGGCTTCCGGCTCCCACACCAGGATCGAGCCGCCCAGCACCAGCCCGCCGAACCCGAAGGTGAGCGAGCAGAACACGATCACCTTGCCGATCTGCAGCGGGGTCAGCCCCCAATGGGCGTAGAGCCGGTAGCGCACCGCCGCCCCGGAGACCGCGGCGAAGCCGAGGTTATGCGCCAGGGTATAGGCGCAGAACGAGGCGAAGGCGGATTTCCCGTAGCTGACGGTCTCCCCGGCATAGATGGTCGCCAGCCGGTCGTAGAACGTCAGGATCCCATAGGCGAGCAGGTTCCACAGGAAGGCGATCACCAGCGCCCGGGTTGGGATATCCGCCAGCGCCTGCTGGATATCCGCCACCTTGAGGCCGCGGAATTCCTTCTGCACGACATAGATCGCGCCGGCGAACAGCACGACGCCGAGCAGCGCCGGAAGATGGCGCAGGAGCTTCTTCAGAGTGGCGCTCACGCTGGCGGCTCAGCCCTTCGCGGGCGAACGCGCCAGCGCCTGCTCGACCAGCGCAACCGTCTCGGCCACCCCGTAGAGCGCCACGAACTGGCCGAAGCGCGGCCCCTCGTTCTGGCCCAGCAGCACCTGGTAGAGACAGCCGAACCAGGCGCGCAGATCGGCGAAGGGGTATTTCTTGCCGATCTCGTAGAGCAGGTTCTGGATATCCTCGGCCGGGGTATCGGCGGCGAGCCCGCGCAGCCCGGCCGCGAGATCGGTGAGCCCGGCGCGCTCGGTGGCGTCGGGGTCGCGGTATTCCTTCTTCGGCCGCACGAAATCCCGGTAATAGGCCAGCGCATATTCCACCAGCCGCGCCAGCAGCGGCATGTCCTCCGGCGAGGCGCCGGGGATGTAGCGGCGGATGAACCCCCACAGGATATCCGGCGTTTCGGCGTTCACCACGCTGGCGAGGTTGAGCAGCATGGCGAAGCTGATCGGGCTATGCGCGGATTGCGGCACCGTGCCGCCATGGATGTGCCAGGAGGGGTTGGCCGGGTCCTGTGTCGCGACGCCCTTGGCGGCGTTGGCAATGTATTCATCGACCGATTTCGGGATCACGTCGAAATACAGCCGCTTGGCCCGCGTCGGCTGGTTGAACATGAACTGCGACAGACTCTCGGGCGGGGCGTATTTCAGCCACTCCTCGACCGACAGCCCGTTGCCCTTGGACTTGCTGATCTTCTGCGCCTGCTCGTCGAGGAACAGCTCATAGGTGAAGCCGGTCGGCGGCTCGGAGCCGAGGATGCGGCAGATGCGGCCGGAGAGGCGCACGCTGTCGATGAGGTCCTTGCCGGACATCTCGTAATCGACGCCGAGCGCATGCCAACGCATCGCCCAATCCGCCTTCCACTGCATCTTGGCGCCACCGCCGGTGACCGGGGTCTCGAAGCCCTCGCCGGTTTCCGGGTCGCGCCACATCACGGTGGCCGCCACCGGGTCCACCTTCTCCATCGGCACCTGCATGACGATGCCGGTTTTCGGGTGGATCGGCAGCACCGGCGAATAGGTCGCCTGCCGCTCGGCGCCGAGCGTGGGCAGGATCACCGCCACCACCTCGTCATGGCATTCGAGCATGCGGCGCAGTGCGGCA